>CAUWJW010000260.1:0-3121 GCA_963558985.1 uncultured Clostridia bacterium
TGGACGTGATTTTGTTCCGCAAAATGCCGATTCTGGAGCTGGGACCGCTCCTGTTTAATGTCATACACGGCAGGCACTTTAAAAGTAAACATGTACTCAGTTTCCAGACAGACCGTCTCAGGATTGAATCTGAGGATAATATTTCTACAGATATAGATGGTGAACAGGGAGAAATGCTTCCGCTGGAGTTCAGCCTGCTGCATAATCGCCTGCGTATTTTTACAGAGGAGGATGATATATAAATGATTAGCTTTAAAATGGCTGAGACCAAAGATTATGAGAAATTAGTACCTTTTTTTATTGAAAATGAACTGGAATTTTCAGAAGAGGAACCTGTGCCTACCGACCTGGTCAAGTGCTGGGAGGTGACGCAGGGTGAAGAAAAGCACCTGATTGCAGCCCTTGTTCTGGCAAAAAGGGAAGGTGAATTCATTATTGACGGTATTGCAGTAGATCAGCTGTACCGCAAGCTGAAAATCGGAAAGATTCTTTTGGACAAAGCGGTGGAGGAAACCTTGTCTCGCGGAGGAAACAGCATCTATCTGGTAGCCAGAGCGCCGGAATTTTTCAGAAAACATGGATTTGAAACAGTGCCGCGGGAGGAAGCACCGAACTTTTTTGAGTGTTTGACCTGCCCGCAGTACGGGAAAACCTGTCACCCTGAGGTAATGAAATTGAATTTAGGGTAATAATCATCCCTCTGAAGCAATATAGTTTAGAGACACTTTGCTTTAGGGGGATTTTTTATGGAGAAGATTCTGGAAGGGAACCATGTCGGGCTGACAGGAACGGTACTGTCGGAACTGGAATTCAGTCACAGAACATACGGGGAAGCGTTTTATATTCTGATTCTGGGCGTTCTGCGCAAGAGCGGATATGAAGATCATATCCGGCTGATGATATCGGAAAGGCTTATTGGACACAGACAGATTCTGCCAGGACATCCTTTACGTGTTTCCGGGCAGATTCGTACCTATAATCAGGAGTGCGAGGGGAAAAACAAACTGAATATCGTTGTTTTTGTCCGGGAACTGGAGATTTTGGAGGAAGAAGCGCCGCATGAGAATCATGTAAAGCTGGAGGGGTTCATTTGTAAAATACCTGTTCGCAGGACCTCTCCTCTGGGAAGAGAGATTTGTGATATTATGCTGGCGGTGAACCGGATGTATCATAAATCCGACTACATACCCTGCATTGCCTGGGGGAGAAATGCAGTTTACACCAGTGAACTGCAGGTCGGATGCAGGATTGAGCTGGAAGGGCGTATCCAGAGCCGTGAGTACAAGAAGAGAGATGAAGCGGGAAATATAACAGAAAAAACTGCTTACGAGGTGTCGGTTATTACAGTCTCTGCAGTTGGATAGAGAAGGGGAGCGGGTGAGGCCGGGTCACCCGCATGATGCAGAGCGGAACAACGGATCAGCTCTGCCCTTTAATTTTAAGACTGTGTTTCTCCTGTTACCTGCATCAGCCTGGTGCGGAACGCTGCAATTTCGGAAGCCGGATTGCTGTTTGGATCAGCCAGGACAGTTTCCAGGTCTTTGGCGGACTGGGCAAGATAGGTAAGGCCTAAAGTGGCGGAAAGACCTTTGACTGAGTGAGCCAGACGTATGGCTTCTTCCTGTTTTCCGCAAGAAAGGTAGGCTTCCAGCGTATCACAGACTCCTGCATAAGTTTTTTTAAACTTTGCAAGATGTTTTTCGTAAATACGGGGATTGTTTCCCAGATTTTCGATGGCCTCAGCTTTTCCGGCGTAGGGGTCTTCTGCAGCGGAAACCTGTGCATTATCCATGTAAGGGGCGAGTGCCTGATAAAGCTCTGTATATTTAAAAGGCTTAAAGATGAAATCTTCAAACAGACTGCGATACTGGTGCTGGGTGGCGGAATCCATTGCAGTGGCAGTCAGAGCAATGATTGGCGAAGTGATGCCCATCTTTTTCAGTTTGCGGGAAGTTTCGTACCCGTCCATCACCGGCATATGGATATCCATAAGTATGGCATTGTAATAGCCGTCTCCGTTTCTTTCACAGAGATTGAGTGCAGCCGGGCCGGAAAGGGCGTGATCACACCGGATATTTACTTTAGAGAGTAATTCGCTGACAACCTCGTAGTTAAGGGGTGCATCCTCTACAACCAGAACCCTTTCGCCGTTTCCCTGGAAGGGAACAGAAGGAGAGGAAGACTGTGAAACGGATTTGTACTCCTTTGGAGCCGTGATGGTGAAGACAAACATAGCACCCGGTCCTTTCTTTTTTTCTGCCCACAAAGAGCCGCCCATGAGTTCGGCAAGGTATTTACAGATGGGAAGTCCCAGTCCGGTACCCTGATGCAGCTTTGTAAGATAATCCCGGCTTTGATAGAACTCGCTGAAAATGCAGGCCAAATCTTCGTTTTCAATGCTCATTCCGGTATCCTCCACTACAAAACGAAGGGTGGCGGTTTCGTCAGTTTCCTCTGCAACCGAAACGCAGATCTGCACATATCCCTCGTCTGTATACTTGCAGGCGTTTCCCATAAGATTGGATAAAATCTGCTTCATGCGGGAAGGGTCCAGATAAAGGCAGAGATCCGGATCAAACTGATAATCGCAAAAAAGGTCGATCTGCTTATGACTGGCAATCGGCTGAAACTTCTTATAGAGATCATCCAGCAGATCCTGAAGGCGAAACTGAGTTGCATTTGAACGGAATTGCCCTTTTTTTAAATTGGAAAATTCCAGAACCTCATTGATGACATCTTTTAAAATATCCGAGGAGGTGCTGATTTTGGAAACAATTTCTCTTTGCCGGTCATCCAGATCTGTTTCCTCCAGAATATGGTTCAGTCCGAAAATAGCATTCAGCGGTGTTTTTAATTCGTGAGAAACATTGGCAAGAAGAGAAGCCTTTGTTTTGATATGGTAGCGCACCTCCTGCAGCCTGCTGGTAAGCTCTTGCTCCATAAGGGCATAATCTGTGTAATCCTCCACAATGATTATGTAGGAGGCATCTTTGTCTTTTTCCGGAAAAGGTGCAAGGCTCAGGTGGAGGTAAGTGTCGTTTTGATGAAACTGCTGCCATGCAGGATGCCCGTTTTTTGCAGTTGACTGACTGATCCTTTTTGTTATAAAATTACAAATATT
>CAUWJW010000261.1:0-3118 GCA_963558985.1 uncultured Clostridia bacterium
GTCAGCACATCCTTTGATTCGCAAAGATAACGTAAAATTTCAGTTTTATCTTTTTCTTCCTGCTCATTAAAAGGAGCATATCTTTCGATTTGTTTTTTTAAATTACTGATTGCTTCCAAAATATACGCCTCCTCATCTGCGCACATAAACCAGGTCAGTTATGCCATTATACGTCTGCACACTGCAAAGCTTTAGTTTAAGTTCCTTCTCGATGCTTCCGAAAAGACGGATGCCTTTTCCAAGAAGAGTCGGTATTACAGAAATATAATACTTATCAATCAGATCCGCACTAATCAGCTGCTGAGCCAAATTTGCTCCCCCCTTTCATTTTTAATGTTTTCAGCAAAGATGCAGGATTTTCACCTGTAAATTGAATCGGCCCGGATGCACTGCATTTCTTACGGGTAAGCACATAAGTTACAAAATCACTATATACCCACTCCCGGGGAGAAAGTTCAGTAGTTATCTGGTGGTACGTATTCCAGCCCATCAGCACCGTATCAATGTCTTTCACAAATTCAGAATACACATCTATGTTTTCTTCCTCATTTCCCTGACCCTTTAGCCAAGAAACACCGCTGCAATCATCTGCAATATACCCATCAAGGCTCATTGCAATGAATAAGACTACTTTTCTCAAAACTCCACCTCTTTTTCTGAAATTCAATCTGCATCAGTTCTTTTCTACCGGACAATAAAGTTAACGCCTCCTGTCATCAGATAAGTGCTTCCTTCATGGATTTTACATATGCACCTATGTGCTCAGGTGCATCTTGACCGTATTGCTCAAGCAGTTTGACAATAGCCGCATCCACGATGATACCGTCAGAAAGATCCGCCATTTCCATTGCCTGCTCCGGTGCAGCAATGTCAGCTCCGATCACACAAGGTACCTCTGTGTTTTCTTTTATTACCCTGACAATGGCTGCAAATTCTTTCTTGACCTCACTTCCCCTGTTGTCAGGACCGGAAACAACATACAGGAAACCGTCCGCTTCTTTCGCAATCATGGCTGCACGATTTTCTGAAGCAGGTGTAACCATTGACACTAAATCAACACCATACTTGCGGCAGAGCGGTAAATATTCTTCTTTTTCTTCTTATGGCAGGTCAGGCAGAATCAGCCCGTCAATTCCAACATCGTTACAGTTAGAGATAAATCGTTGTGCACCATAAGAGAATATAATATTTGCATAGGTCATAAAAACTATTGGAACCGTCATATCTCTGCGCAGCTCCTTCACAAAGTCAAAAATTTCATCTGTGGTAACGCCTCCCTTTAGTGCACGAAGACTGGCACCCTGAATGACAGGTCCTTCTGCCGTTGGATCTGAAAATGGTATGCCAAGCGCAATGAGATCTGCACCATTTTCTGCAGCAGCACAGGCAGCAGCGGCTGTTGTTCCCAGATCAGGATCACCGCAAGTAATAAAGGCGATGAAAGCCTTTCCCTTTTCAAATGCTTTTTTTATCTTACTCATGGATATCCTCCCCTCTGTAGCGGGCAATCGCAGCGCAATCCTTGTCGCCCCTGCCCGAAACGGTAACGACAATAATCTGGTCCTGTTCCATTTCCGGTGCAATCTTCATGGCATGGGCAACAGCATGAGATGATTCAATGGCAGGAATAATTCCCTCGGTTTTCGCAAGATATTCGAAAGCATTTACCGCTTCATCATCGGTTACTGGCACGTATTCTGCTCTGCCTATATCGTGAAGGTGCGCATGCTCCGGTCCTACACCTGGATAATCAAGTCCTGCAGAAATGGAATAAACAGGCGCGATCTGTCCATATGCATCCTGACAGAAATAAGATTTCATACCGTGGAAAATTCCAACCTTTCCGGAAGTAATGGTTGCTGCTGTTTCAAAAGTATCTGCACCTCTTCCTGCTGCTTCACATCCGATTAAGCGAACACTGTCATCTTCAATGAAATGATAAAAGCTTCCAATAGCATTAGATCCACCGCCCACACAGGCAATAACAGCATCAGGCAGTCTTCCCTCTTTTGCAAGTATCTGTTCTTTGATTTCTTTGGAAATGACCGCTTGAAAATCACGGACGATGGTCGGGAAGGGATGCGGACCCATAACAGAACCGAGACAGTAGTGGGTATCGCTGATTCTACAGGTCCATTCACGCATAGCCTCCGATACGGCATCTTTAAGAGTTGCCGTACCGGTTTTTACAGGAATAACCTCCGCACCAAGCAAGCGCATGCGATACACATTCAGTGCCTGGCGAACAGTATCCTCTTCCCCCATAAAGATTACACATTCCATCCCCATAAGCGCTGCGGCAGTTGCAGTTGCCACACCATGCTGCCCTGCTCCTGTTTCGGCTATAAGACGAGTTTTTCCCATCTTCTTTGCAAGAAGTGCCTGACCGAGCACATTATTAATCTTATGTGCTCCAGTATGGTTCAGGTCTTCACGCTTAAGATAGATTTTCGGTCCACCGAGATCTTTCGTCATTTTTTCTGCAAAAAACAGCCTTGACGGTCTTCCTGCATATTCATTAAAAAGTTCAGCAAGCTCTTTATTAAATTCGGGATCGTTTTTATAGTAATCATATGCTTTTTCCAGTTCGATCACTGCACTCATCAGCGTTTCGGGAACGTACTGACCGCCATGAATACCAAATCGTCCGTTCGGGTTTGTCATAATTTATCTTCCTTTCTGACAGCGGCTGTGAATACCGCTATTTGCATTAAATTCTTCTAAAATTAAAAACGTCCCTGACAGAAATATATTCTCTGTCAAGGACGAATAATACAAGCACTATCCGCGGTACCACCTTGATTCACGGTATGACCCGTGCACTTAGCAAGATACCAACATATCTCCGGCAAATGACGTCTGCCTGCAACGTCGCAGAATACTCTGTGAAGATTCACATTTGACTGCGCCCTCAGCGGTCCATTTGACAACTTGTTTCTTACCTGATTCTCAGCATCGCAGGCTCTCTGTAAAGGCATCACTGCCGTTATCTCCGCTTCATCGGTTTGAAGTATTAAATTGAAATTATCTTACCACAAGCAATTTGAATTGTCAATAGCAATTTTTCTGTATAATAAAAAACCCCGATTTACAAAAGTAAACCGGGTTTCAGTCTGGT
>CAUWJW010000262.1:0-3109 GCA_963558985.1 uncultured Clostridia bacterium
GGAATTTTAACGCTTTTTGTGGGCTCAATCGAGGCACGGACTATTTACCGTTTACAGTTGGAGCTATAGAAGGTGTTTTTAATCTACAAATGGTAACCGATCAAATTGAAGCTGCTATCCGAGATGTAAAATACATTATTATTTTAACTCCTGCATTTGCCCATAAGGACTATGGCTATTTGCTAAAAGGTAAAGTTCAGAAAGATCAAGTCGTCGTATGTATTCCTGGAGCATTTGCTTCTCTGAAGCTGAAAAAAATCTTCGGGGAGGATGATTGTCCAACTCTAGTCGATGCAAATAACCTTATGTACGATGTCCGGCTGACTGCTCCTGGAAAAATACATATTACAGAATTGGACACTATCGGAATTGCTTTTCTTCCAACTTCTAAAAAGGAAGAACTACTTCCAGAGATGGCAGATATGCTCGATATCGACCATGTGTTTTCTGACACGCTGGAATGCGGTCTGGCACTGGTAAATCCGGCTCTGCACAGCGGGCCATGCATCTTGAATGCAGGTCCAATCGAAAGTCCGCATCAAAATTTTTATTTATATGAACAGGGAATGACTCCTTCAGCGATGAAAATTGATAAGAAAATAGATGACGAGCGAAAAGAAATAGCAGAAGCCTTCGGTTACCACATAAATCCTTTCCGTTGTTTCCCCAATATAAAAGCAATTGAAGACGCTGGGAAAGATTATACTTGGCAAGATCTATACCGAGCAGCACACGGGGATATTGGATTGACACCAATCTCTGGTCCTAATGATATTAAAAGTCGTTATTTGACAGAAGATGCACCGTGCGGGCTGGTTGCATGGGCAAATATCGCAAAAGCTGTTGGTATAAAAACCACTACGATTGATTCCATTGTAAACCTTTACTCCGTCTTCCATGAAACCAACTGGTGGGAAAAGGGAGTTACCTTAAACGAACTTGGTCTTGAAAATATGACCGTTGAAGAAATCAAGAAATATTGTCGAACTAGTGAACCTGTTTTTTAACGAACAAACACAAAGGAGAATACTATGAGTTTTAGAATCGGAAAAAGTGAAGTCCGCCTAGGTATGGTCATTAAACTTGCCGGTGCATTCTGCGCTTTCTTAATCGGCGCCGGATTTGCTACCGGACAGGAAATTATGCAATATTTTACTAACTTTGGATTTATCCCAGCAATCGGCGTTATGATCGTTAACTGCATTGTTGGCGCATGGACTGCTTCTGCAGTCATGAATCTGGGAAACGAAAGCCGAGATTCTATGGGCCTAAATTCCTATAAAAATCTCTGCGGTAAATATTTGGGTACTTTTTTATCCTATTTTATTCCTGTTTTTATGTTTTTAACCCTAGTGATTATGATTGCAGGCTGTGGTTCCACCTTTAATCAACTTTTTGGCTGCCCTAACTGGGTAGGTTGTGTGGTAATGGCTGTTGTTACAACAGTTATTGTACTTCTCGGACTCGCAAATGTTATTGATACAATCGGATTTATAGGGCCTACAATCATTGTAATCACGATGGTTATGTCTATCACCGTTTTAGCACAGAACGGATTGGATTTTGAAACATATCAAAATTATCTGGACACTCATGAATTATATCTGGCAGCAGATAGCTGGTTTATGTCCGGCATGCTCTATGCATTGTGGAATCTAGTAATGTGCCTGCCATTCATGTCTGCTATGGGATCAAAGGCTCAGAATAAAACAGAGGTTGTTTGTGGGTCAGTATTCGGAAATATTCTATTTACCATTGCAACCTTCTTCTTGGTATCTGCAGAGGCTTCCCAGATTGAAAGTATTGGAGAATTGTCCATTCCTGCATTAGAGATGGCACAAAAAATTGCACCAGCTTTTGGTATTATTTATGCAATTGTACTGTGCGCAGCTATCTTTACTACCGCAGTACCGCTCATGTGGTCTGTAACTGCACGGCTTGCAAAGGAGAAAACCATAAAATTTGCTGTCATCGCAATTATCATCGCAATACTTGGCATCTTCGGCGGACAACTTCCATTTGAACAGCTTATCAACTATATCTATCCATTGATCGGATGGGTCGGCTTCTTAGAATTCATCTGTATCATCTGGAGAGAAATCAAAATGTTCAGGGCATGGAGAGCCGGTGAGCCATTAGCACCTCACAAAGATGAAAAAGACCAAATAGAAAAAAAGAATAGTAAATAAATTATTGGGGGGCATATCAAAAGCCCCCTTTTCTTACACTTTATATTCAAATCTGGAGGTTATGCATGAATTTCAGCAATCTTACTGATAAAGAAAAGCAATATGCCCAGGCGATCATAGAATGTATTGATGATGGTATTTTTATTACAGATGGTCAGGGGACTGTAATTGATTTAAATACCAGTAGCCTGGGCTGTCAAAAACGAGAGGATATTATTGGACGCAATATGCGTGATCTGATCAAAGACGGTATATACAAGACTTCAGCTGCACTTCAAGTAATTTAAAAAAAGAAAACTGTAAGTATGTTTCAATACGAAGAAACCGATCTTTTGACAACAGCAATCCCCTATATGGAAAACGGACAGGTTCAGATGGTCGTTTGCTGCGAACGAGAACTCCATACGCTGGAAGCCATTGAAAAAGAACTTCAGGAAAGTCTTGATAAAAACAGCAAATATGAGCAGGAACTTTTGTACATACGCGGTGAAATGACAAAAAATATTGGTATCATTGCTGAATCCCTACAAATGAGACATGTTATCGATTTAGCAATTACAGCTGCCGGATTTGATTCCAAAGTCCTGATTCACGGTGATACAGGTACAGGTAAAGAGGTGATCGCCAAATTAATCTACAACAGCGGAAAAAGGAAAGGAAAACCCTTCATTGCTGTTAATTGTGGTGCTCTTCCAGAAACATTACTAGAATCTGAACTTTTCGGATATGAGAAGGGAGCCTTTACAGGAGCCTGTGAAAGTGGAAAAAAAGGATTCTTTGAGCTTGCTAACGAAGTCTTTTTAGATGAGATCGGTGAAGTCTCTTTAAATTTTCAGGTGAAATTGCTGCGGGCTATACAGGAAAAGGAGATCATTCGTTTAGGAGGCAATAAGCCTATCAACATTGATGTACAAATTATA
>CAUWJW010000263.1:0-3093 GCA_963558985.1 uncultured Clostridia bacterium
CAAGCTCCCGGGTCAGCCGCCGGCGCACCTGCTGCAAACCATCTGTATAAGCGGAGAAATTCCGGTACAGATCCAGCTGCATGGAAAGCTGCTTTTCATAAAATTCTGCTTCTGCCTCCAAGCGAATTTTCCTGTCCATTTCTTTTAGGATATAGAATACCGCCAGGTCGGAAACGGCGCAGACTGCAACAAGTGCAAACCATTCGGAAAGTCCGCCCACCATACCGTCCCAATAGGATTTTGCAGCAGCACCATTGAGAAGAATACTTTGGACGATAACAAAACAGACCATCAGTCTGAAACTGCTGCCGGCAAGCTTCCGGTGCCTGATCCAGTAAGAAGTAAGAAAACAGAATATCCCATAAGTGATACATGTTGCAGCCATGGCAAGAAGAAAATATCCGTTCCGCTCCGTGTAGGAAGGCGAAAAATCAAAGTACCCATGAAGTGCAAAAGGAAGGGCGGCAATGATCTGTGCAAATACAGGGAGAATTCCGCCCAAGAATAAAACCAGAAGCTTTTTTGTGAGGGAATCTTGAAAAATCAAGATTGTAACAGCCGGCAGGAAAACAAGTGTTGCACATGTGCGCAAAGGATGTGCTGCAGAAAGATCTGCAATGCCAAGCACATCTAAGGGAATCAGCAGGGCAGGCACAAACAGAGTGCACAGCAGGACATGGAGCCATTTACAGCGGGACGTCAAAAGGGAGCCGCAGAACAGGCTGAGTATAGTATTCATCAAAGTTGCACATCCAAGCAGAAACCAGTCCATCCAGGAATGCATAAGAGTTTCCTTTCCATCTTATCATGCAATAACGATTTATCATCTATCTTTCAAATAATGTAACAGTTACACAAGCTAGCTCCTGCGCTTCATCCAGCTCCACATTGAGGACCCCTTGATAGGGTGCCATAATTTCTTTAACACTAGATAACCCGTACCCGTGCCCAGGCTCTTTCTTCGTAGAGCGGAGAAGCCCTGTCTCATCAGGCTTTCTGCTGCCGGAAAATGAATTTACCGTTTTGATGAGCAGCGCATGTTTGACAGGCATGCAGGTAAACCGGATCAGGCGGCTTTGCACAGAAACAGCAGCGCAGGCCTCCATAGCATTGTCCAGCAGATTGGAAACAATGCGGCATAGGTCACTGCGCTTCACAAAAGTCGATTCTTCCAGCTGAACCACAGGCGTAAAGGAAATTCCCAGAGCATCCATTTCCCGCTGTTTCATAAACAGCACTGCATTGAGCAGGGAATTTTTACAGCAGCCGGACAGTTTCAGATTTTCCAGATCTCCCTGCAGATGCTGAGACCTGTCAAAGACCCGGTTGTAATCCCCACGGTCAAGCGCCGTGCAGACCTGGGAAAGCTCCCGTGCCAGCCGCCGGCGCACCTGCTGCAAACCATCTGTATAAGCGGAGAAATTCCGGTACAGATCCAGCTGCATGGAAAGCTGTTTTTTATAAAATTCGGTCTCTGCCTCCAGACGGATTTTCCTGTCCATTTCCCGAATCAGATAAAAAGCGGCAGCATCGGCAGCGATACAGACAGCAAGGAGCACAAACCATTCACTCAGACCCTTAATAGACTGATCCCAAAACGCTTTTAAAGAAGCAGTATTAAAAAGAAGACTTTGGATAACGATAAAACAGGATAATAGCTTAAAACTGCTGCCGGCAAATTTTCGATATTTAATCAAATAAGCCGCAAGGCAGCAACATGTGCCATAGCAGACACTGGTACCTGCCATGGCAAGGAGAAAATAGCCGTTCCTTTCTGTATAAACAGAAGAAAAATCAAAAAATCCATTCATAGCCAGAGGTAAAGCAACCATGATTTGAGCAAACATGCCTAAGAACCAGCCCAAAGCTAAGATCAGCAGCTTTTTTGTAATCGTATCCTTAAAAATCAAAATCGTGAAGCCGCACATATAGCTAATTGCAATGGCAGAACGCAGTGGATTTCCAGCAGTGATATCTGCAATGCCCAGAACATCTAAAGAAACTAGAAGTACAGGTGCTGAAACAGCAAAAAGCAGCGTATGAAGCCATTTGCAAGAAGAAGTCAAAAGGCTGCAGCAAAAAAGGCTGAGAATTACATCATTGAAAGCCGTGAGGCCAAGAAGGCACCAGTCCATCCAGGAATTCATGAAAATCTCCCTTCCATTCATCGTGCAATAACGATTCATCATCTACCCTTCAAATAAGGTAACGGTTACATTAGCCTGTCCGGCTTCTTCATCCAAGTGAAAATCAAGAACACCTTCATAAGAAGAAATGAGCTCTCTTACACTGGAAAGTCCGTATCCGTGCCCCGTCTCTTTCTTGGTAGAGCGAGGAAGCCCTGTCTTACCGGGAAGTCTGTTTCCGGTAAAGGGATTCGCCGTTTTGATGAGCAAAGTATGTTTCACAGGCATACAAGTAAATCGGATCAGGCGGCCTTGTGCAGGAACAGCAGCGCAGGCTTCCACAGCATTGTCAAGCAGGTTAGAGACAATGCGGCACAAATCGCTGCGCTTCACAAAAGTCGATTCTTCCAGCTGAACCACAGGCGCAAAGGAAATTCCCAGAGCATCCATTTCCCGTTTTTTCATAAACAGCACCGCATTGAGAAGAGAGTTTTGGCAGTATCCGGAAACCTTCAGATTTTCCAGATCCCCCTGCAGATGCTGAGACCTGTCAAAGACCCGGTGGTAATCCCCACGGTCAAGTGCAGTACAGACTTGCGCAAGCTCCCGGGTCAGCCGCCGGCGCACCTGCTGCAAACCATCTGTATAAGCGGAAAAATTGCGGTACAGATCCAGCTGCATAGAAAGCTGCTTTTCATAAAACCCGGCCTCTGCTTCCAGGCGGATTTTCCTGTCCATTTCCCGAATCAGATAAAAAGCGGCAGCATCTGCGGCGGTACAGAGCATAAGCAGTATAAGCCACTCCCCGAGATAGTTCAAAAAACCTTTTGCAAAAGCTTCAATCTGAGAAGTATAGAAAAGCAGAACCTGAAGAATAATAAAGCAGGCCATCAGCTTAAAACTGCGGGTAACCAGCTCTCGTTTTTTGATCCACTGGACAACCAGAAAAGCGATAATCATATTAAGA
>CAUWJW010000264.1:0-3012 GCA_963558985.1 uncultured Clostridia bacterium
ATGGACTGTGTGCCGTACACCTGCTGGACTTTAACGGAGACGGAAACAGAGAACTGCTTCTTGCCTACAAAGAAACGGATACCTATGCGGATTATTATTGTGAAATATGGGCATGGAAAGACGGAAAACTGGAAAATGTGCTGCCTAAACAGACAGCCAGTAATGTAGAAGGCGTTGCCTGGATTGAGACGGTCTGTGAAAATGATACCATATACTTTGTCGTGGAAAGCATTGAAGAGCCGGGGGTATCACAATACCTGGAATACAGTGGATCCGCCTTTGAATATAAATTTGAAAAACGCCTTGCAGAAGAGAGCCGGAGCCATACTTACCAGAATGAAAACGAAAACCAAATCTATTTCCCGCTCAGCAGTGACGCACACATGCCTACACCACAGGAAGAGCTTGAAAGCTATGAAAAAGTTCTGGAACATACACAGCATACCTTAGAACAACTGCAGGAATAAAAAAGGAAGAATCATGGAACGAGCGATTTTGATTATCATTGATACACAAGGGCAGAGCCGCACTTTTGATCTGGATGCAATGGATCAAAACTATTTTACGCTGGGAAGGGATCCGAAACAAAATGATATTGTAATCCCAGATGCCATTGTTTCTAAAACACACGGCTACCTGCTCCGGAGGTACGACACCTTCTTCTACAAGGATCTGGAAAGCAGCAACGGAACTTATGCAGAGTTTGCCGGAAAAAGGACACTGCTGCACAAATCGGACCAGTTTGTGGAAATGACTGAAGGAGCTGTACTGCGGATCGGATCCATACAAAATCCTGATAAAATGGTTCTCATCAGCCTGAACTATATGTCGGAAGAAGAGACACTGGACATGTATCATGCTGAGGGAAACAGGATTTGTATTGGACGGACGCAAGAAAATGATATTGTACTGGATCACCCAAGCGTATCCCGCCATCACTGTACCATCGAATATACAGGAAAGGAAGCATGGGTTTCTGATTGTAAAAGCACCAACGGTCTCTTTGTCAATGGACAGGCAATCGGAACCAGATATCTGTTAAGGGATAAAGATGTCATTCAGATTCTGGGATATCAGCTTCTTTTTTCCGGAAATTGTATTTATTACAAGAAAAGAGTGCGGGGCGTTTCAATCAAAATATGTGATGTCAACAAATGGGTGGGAAGGATGCGAAATAAAAAACAGATCCTGCACAATGTAAGCTGTGAGATTAAAGGAAACAGTTTTGTGGCTATCATCGGAGGATCCGGCGCAGGAAAATCTACTGTGATGAACGTGATTAACGGTTTTGATCAAAGGTTCACCGGGAATGTATATTGCAGCAATCTGGATCTTACAGAAAATTTTCAGTACTTAAAGAATATTATCGGGTATGTTCCACAAGAAGACATTATCTATGAAAATCTGACCCTTCAAAAAATGCTCTATTATACAGCGCAGTTGAAAATGCCTGACGATACACAGTCTGAAGAAATCGACAGACGGATCGAAGAAGTGCTGGATATGATTGACTTGAAAGAGCATCGGAACACTTATATAAAAAAGCTTTCCGGAGGACAGAAGAAAAGAGCAAGCATCGCTGTCGAACTGCTGGCTGATCCAAAACTCTTCTTTCTGGATGAACCCACATCCGGTCTGGATCCCGGGACAGAGAAAAATCTGATGCTTTCTTTAAAAAAACTCACAAAAGAACAGGATAAAACAGTTATTATCGTAACCCATACAACGCAAAATCTGCATTTGTGTGACAAAATTCTCTTTATGGGACCGGGCGGCAGATTATGTTTTGCGGGAAATACAGAAGAAACAAAGGCTTTTTTTCACAAAGAGGATTTAACAGACATTTACAATCTTCTGGCAGAGCAGGCGCCTTATTGGGAAGCGCAGTATGAAAAAATTCGGAAAAACAGAATTCCGGAGCCAAAAGAAGATATGCACCGAGAACCACCGGTAAAAGGGAATTCTGTGTCTGCAGGAAAACAGTTTCGTGTTTTAATCAAACGGTATCTGGATTTGATGAAAAATGATGCACAGCGATTTGCAGTGTTGCTGGCGCAGCCATTGATTATCGGCCTGCTGCTGTTTCTGGTGGCAGACAGTGAAGTGTTTCAGATTTATGAAAGTACAAAGTCTATGATGTTTGCACTCAGCTGTGCTGCCATTTGGATTGGTATTTTTGACTCCATACAGGAGATTTGTAAAGAGCGAAGTGTGTTGAAGCGGGAATATATGGCAAATTTAAAGCTGCCGGGCTATATCTTGTCCAAAATTCTTGTACAGGCAGGCCTGGGGCTGATCCAGTCCGTATTTTTGACCGGAACCTTTCTGCTGCTGCTTCGGTCAGATGAAAAAGGAATCTTTTTTTCTCACTTTCATTTTGAACTGTTTGTTACAGTATGGATTACGGTACTGGCTTCAGCAGCTATGGGACTGACCATATCCTCTATGGTAAAAACCGGGGACAAGGCAATGGCTCTTGCACCGTTTGTACTGATTATTCAGCTGCTTTTTTCCGGCATTCTTTTCAAGCTGGAAGGGGCAGGGGAATGGATCTCCTGCTGTACCATCAGCAGATGGTCAGTAGAGGCTCTGGGGAGTATCTCACATCTAAACAACCTGAACCTGCGTTTACAAGAAGAGATTCCTACGCTTCCCCATGAGGCAGAATCTCTCTTTGAAGCATCGGCAGGTCACTTGGTCATGAACTGGGCGATCATGGCAGTTATGACTGTGATATTTATTGCAGGGAGCATTATTTTACTTAGAAACTTATCAAAAGATGGGAGGTAGGACATATGGAAAAAGATCTATTACAAGGCTGGAAAGACATAAGCCAAGTGTATATTCCGCCCCTTGAGACACATGGATTTACAGAAAATGTTCTGCAAAGAAGCATATGGGATATTCAACAGCCACTTGAGGAAGAACAGCAGGAAGAAGTGCTGCAGGAACAGGAGAACAGCAGTGAAACAGAAGATGCGACAGTACTTCTGACAGAAGAGGAAGAAGAGC
>CAUWJW010000265.1:0-3012 GCA_963558985.1 uncultured Clostridia bacterium
AAAGGTAAGGCTGCAAAAAGCAGAGCCATCGGCAGCCGGAAATGCTGTTCTGCTGCTGAAAGAAAAACTGGGAGAATTGAAAGACGTGCCCTGCCTGATTATTGGAAACGGACAGATGGGGAAGCTGACAGCAAATAAACTGACAGCAGCAGGTGCTCATGTGACCATGACTCTGCGAAAAAAGATGCATGGGAACAGCCCGCAGGAATCTGTCATTCCTGCAGGCTGCCGCATGATCCAGTATGAAGACCGTTTTAAAGAGCTGGAAAGTTATAAGGCAGTGATTAGTGCAACTCTAAGCCCACATTTTACCATTACAGCAGATGTAGTCTCTGATATGCGGCCGGAAGGTATATGGATCGATATGGCAGTGCCAAGAGACATTGAACCTGCAGCAGGAAAGCTGCCGGGAGTCACCTTGTATGATATGGATGATCTGGGAGGACCGGAAAGAGAAACAGGCTGCAGCGAATCGGTAATAGAAGCGGAGCAGATACTTGAAAGTTATAAGAAGGAACTGGAACGGTGGTTTGCTTTCCGCAGATATGCAGAGTCTATTCGGAAGCTAGCGGAAAAAACAGCAGAGGATGCCTGCAAAAGGATAGGAAAATCTTTAATAGAAAAGGAAGGTGCAAATACACAAGGTGCAGTATGCCGGGCAGTAGAAAAGCTTCTTTTCGGATTGCGAGATACCCTTCCGGAGGAAAGCTGGGAAGATTGTTTTGCGGCTTTGGAAAGTTCGGCTCTGCGGGACACACTGAAGACCGGAGAGAGAAAGAAGAGGTGACAGATGAAACTATATGTGATCGGGCTGGGGCCGGGAGATCTGTCTCAGGCTACCTGCCGGGCTGTGGAAGCCCTGGAAGAATGTGAGGTACTTATAGGGTACACCGTATATATTGATCTGATCCGAGAAAGGTTCGGACATAAGAAATTGCTGTCTACACCGATGAAGCAGGAAGTACAGCGGTGCAGACTTGCTGTGACAGAAGCACTGAAGGGGAAGACTGTAGGCATGATCTGCAGCGGAGATGCGGGAGTTTATGGCATGGCAGGGCTTATTTATGAAGTGGCACAGGACTATGATCCCGTTGAAATTTGCATTGTGCCCGGAATTACAGCGGCCTGCAGCGGAGCATCTGTTCTGGGAGCACCACTTGTTCACGACTTTGCAGTCATCAGCCTGAGTGACCTTCTTACCCCATGGGATCAGATTGCAAAAAGGCTGGAGTGCGCAGCAGCAGCAGATTTTGTCCTGTGTCTGTATAACCCATCCAGCAAAAAGAGAAAGGACTATCTGCAAAAGGCCTGTGACCTTGTTTTGAAGTATAAGGGCGGGAGCACGGTGTGCGGCATCGCCCGCAATATCGGGCGGCAGGGAGAGGAAGGAAGAATCTTATCTCTGGAAGAACTGCGGGACACAGAAACAGATATGTTTTCCACCGTCTATATCGGAAATGCGGCCACACGGGTAATAAACGGCAAAATGGTTACGCCCCGAGGGTATGAAATTGGAGGCAGCCATGGATAATATTTTAATCTTTGCAGGAACTACAGAAGGGAGACAGCTGACAGAGGCTATCTTGAGATGGGACCCGGAAGGCAGAAAGGTATTTGTGTCTGTAGCTACCGAATATGGCAAAAGGCTGCTGCCTGAAGGCAACCCCCGGCTGCAGGTTCTTGCATCAAGAATGGAGCCGGAAGAAATGCGAGACTGGATTTCCCGGCACAGACCGGAGGCTGTCATTGACGCCACGCATCCTTATGCAGCTTTCGTTTCTGCAAATATCAGAGAAGCCGCAGGAATAGAAAAGGTCCCCTATATTCGGCTTTTGCGGGAAGAAAGCAAAGCAGACGGCACCTTTCACACTTTTTCAGATATGAAGGCAGCTGTTCAGTATTTGAACAACACTGCAGGAAAGATTCTTCTGACAACAGGAAGCAAAGAACTTTCTGCCTTTACACAAGTAGAGGACTTTCAAAAAAGGATTTATGCCAGGATCCTTCCGGTGCCGGAAGCCGTGGAAAAGGCATTTGCACTTGGGTTTGACGCCGGACATTTGATTTGTATGCAGGGTCCCTTTTCCCACGAAATAAATGCAGCAATGCTGCGTCAGACAGGGGCTGATTATCTGGTGACAAAAGAATCGGGAAAAGCAGGCGGCTTTGAAGAAAAATTGTCGGCGGCAGAGGAAACAGGGGCAAAGGCAGTTATCATCGGAAGGCCGGTGCAGGAAAAAGGCTGCTCCCTCAAAGAAGTTCTGGAACAGCTGGGCATTGCTGTACCTGAGGAGCAGGAAGCGGATCGGGAATGGTTTCCCCTCTTTCTTCCTATGAGAGGAAGAAAGGTCCTGATTGCAGGAGCAGGAAAAATTGCAGCAAGAAGAGCGCAGATACTCAGCCGGTTTGCTGCAGACTTGACGGTGATTGCACTGGAACTGTCTGAGCCTGTTCTGGCACTTGAGCAGGCAGGGAGTATCCGGGCAGAACAGCGAGCCTTTGACCCGGAGGATCTCAAAGGTATGGAGCTGGTACTGGCAGCAACTGATGATGCACAGACAAACAGGAACATTGTCCGTTTGTGCAAAGAGCGGGGAATCCCGGTCAATGCCGCTGATCGAAAAGAAGAATGTGACTTTTATTTTCCTGCAGTGGTGCAGTCCGGAAAACTGACAGCAGGACTGACAACAGGAGGAGCAGATCCGGGGCTGACAGCCCGGGGAAGAAAAACGGTAGAGCAGGCCCTGGAAGGGCTGGAAAAGAGCAGCAGGAGAAAAGGATGAAAAAGAAAAAGATCCGTATAGGAAGCAGGGACAGCAGGCTGGCGGTAATACAGTCTGAACTGATTATGGCACAGATCGCAGCCGGCCATCCGGAACTGGAGCTGGAACTGGTAACCATGAAAACCACAGGGGATAGAATTTTGGATAAAACCTTAGATAAGATCGGGGGAAAGGGGTTGTTTGTAAAAGAGCTGGACCGGGCGCTGCGGGAAGGAGAGATTGATCTTTC
>CAUWJW010000266.1:0-2937 GCA_963558985.1 uncultured Clostridia bacterium
TTTGTAACTGTCTCTTCATCATTTCCATATGCAAAAATATGATGAACACCTGCATTTTCAATCTGCAGTGCAAGAGCGCTGTCAATCCTGGTGTCCTTTTCAGCCAGAATCTCTCCGGTGTTTGGATCTGTTACATCTTCTGCTGCGATGCATCCTGTGATTCGGTTTGACAGTCCCAGTTTCTTATTGTATTTATATCTGCCTACTTTGGCCAGGTCATATCTCTTCGGATCAAAAAACAGTGAGTTGAGCAGGGATTCGGCACTTTCTACAGTCGGCGGTTCGCCCGGTCTGAGTTTCTTGTAGATTTCTTTCAGACCGTCTTCGTAGTTGTCTGTCGCATCCTTTTCCAGCGTCCTTCTCAGTCTGGTATCTTCTCCGAATGTATCTATAATCTCCTGGTCGGATCCCAGTCCCAATGCTCTAAGGAGTGTTGTGACCGGCTGTTTTCTTGTACGATCGACTCTGACTGAAATGATTTCATTTGAATCTGTTTCATATTCAAGCCAGGCGCCTCTGTTTGGAATAATTGTCGTGGAGAACAGGTTCTTACCCGACTTGTCTATTTCTACAGCATAATAAGGCCCCGGTGAGCGCACCAGCTGGGTTACCACTACCCTCTCTGCGCCATTGTAAATAAAGGTGCCTTTCTCTGTCATCAGCGGGAAGTCTCCCATGAACACTTCCTGTTCTTTCACTTCCCCTGTTTCTTTATTAATCAGTCTGACTTTTACTTTTAGTGGAGCTGCATATGTTACGTCTCTTTCCTTACATTCCTCCTGCTCGTATTTTGGAGGATCATTCAAGGAATAGTCAATAAATTCAAGCACTAAATTTCCTGCATAGTCCTTAATTGGGGATATATCTTCAAAGACCTCCTGAAGGCCTTCTCTAATGAACCAATCGTAGGAATCCGTCTGAATCTGAATAAGATTTGGCATTTCCGCGACTTCATTAATCTTGGAAAATGTCATGCGGTCTTTTCTACCTAATTTTACTGGCTTTGGCATATTTATCACTCCTTATATTTTTAACAAATTACATTTGCGTGGCAGTCTAATATGATATCATTCTTTTGTCAATTCGTCAACCGTTTTTGGAAAATTAATGAAGATTCTATGAAAAAAGCAGGAGAGTGTCGTCTTCTCTCCTGCTGGATATTTGGTTTCTTTCCGGCTGCTTATTTCAGTTCTACCTTTGCGCCAACTTCTTCTAACTGGCCTTTGATAGCTTCTGCTTCTGCTTTTTCCACGCCTTCTTTTACGTTGGAAGGAGCTCCGTCTACCAGTTCCTTTGCTTCTTTCAGGCCCAGACCTGTAATTTCTCTTATAGCCTTGATAACCTTGATCTTTTCGCCGCCAACTTCAGCCAGAACTACTGTGAATTCGCTCTGTTCTTCGCCGCCGCCTGCTGCTGCACCGTCTGCTGCTGCTACTACAACGCCTGCTGCTGCAGATACGCCAAACTCTTCTTCACAAGCCTTTACCAGATCATTCAGTTCCAGTACGGACATTTCTTTTATTGCTTCAATAAATTCAGCTGTTGTTAATTTTGCCATTTTATTGTTCCTCCATATTTCTTAAATTTGATTCAACAAGTACCTGTTTATACTTCTATGCTTCTGCAGATTCAGCCGGAGCATCTTCTCCGTCTTTTTCAGCAATCTGGTTAAGCACACGGGCAAAGTTTGTAATCGGAGACTGAATGCTTCCCATAAACTTTGCAATAAGGTTTTCTCTTGACGGAATTTTGGCGATCTGTTTTACGCCGTCTACATCGAAGAATTCTCCTTCAATGACACCTGCTTTAAATTCCATCTTTTTGTATTCTTCAATTACTTCGTTGAGCACTCTTGCCGGTGCAGTTGCATCATCGTAGCTGATTGCGAATGCACTTGGTCCTTCTAAGACGTCTGCGAGAGCTTCATACGGTGTTCCCTGAATCGCTCTCTTTGCCAGTGTGTTCTTATATACTGTATAGTCCACATCGGCTTCACGAAGCTTTTTTCTCATCGCATCTGCCTGCGCTACTGTAATCCCCATGTAGTCGATTACAACGGCAGCCTGCGCTTTTTCCAGCTTTTCTTTGATTTCGTCAATAATGACTTGTTTTTCCTGCCATGCTTCTTTTGACATGCGTTCCACTCCTTTCCTGAGGTTTCTTGTCTGGTACATGTAAATGAAAAGCCTTGGTTTGCAGAAACAAAACAAGGCCAATATACACATTCATTTATATTGTACCTCGGCGGGATGATTAAGCTTTTAAGGCCCCCGCTGTCTACGGTTATTATTCGTGATTCATTTTAAAGGGTTAACCCAGTTTTGCTGAGTTGATCTTTACCCCCGGTCCCATCGTTGAAGCTACCGTTACGCTCTTCAGATACTGACCTTTTGCAGCTGCCGGTCTTGCTTTAATAATCGCTTCCATCAGTGCATTAAAGTTATCTGCCAGCTTATCCTTTCCAAAGGAAGCTTTTCCGATCGGAGTGTGGATAATGTTGCTCTTGTCAAGACGATATTCAACTTTACCGGCTTTTACTTCCTGGATCGCTTTTTCAACGTCCATTGTAACTGTACCGGATTTCGGGTTCGGCATCAGGCCTTTTGGTCCCAGCACCTTACCGAGACGTCCTACAACACCCATCATGTCTGGAGTTGCGATTACAACGTCATAGTCGAACCATCCTTCGGTCTGGATCTTCTGTGCCATTTCCTCAGCTCCTACAAAATCTGCACCTGCAGCTTCTGCTTCTGTTGCTTTCGGTCCTTTGGCGAATACCAGAACCTTCTTTGTCTTACCTGTTCCGTGCGGAAGAACGATTGCGCCTCTTACCTGCTGGTCTGCGTGTCTTCCGTCTACGCCAAGTCTGATGTGTGCTTCGATTGTTTCATCAAACTTTGCTTTTGCAGTCTTAGTGATGATGTCCATTGCTTCCGG
>CAUWJW010000267.1:0-2891 GCA_963558985.1 uncultured Clostridia bacterium
CATACGGTAGGGACCGGTTCCTCTCCACAGTCTGTAATCAGTTCGCTAGTAACGGATCCGCTTGATAAGGCAGAAATGAAGATTACTGAGATTAATAAATTTTCTCCTGAATTGCAGAATTCTGATATAACAAAACCTGCAGGTGCTGGAGATGTTCCGGAGGCGAACTACAAAATGATCGCAGCTTTAGGTGTTAAGAGGGGCGAAATAGAAAGAAAAGAAATTCCTGAGTTTGTAAAAGACCATGGCTTGGTAGGATGGGCTCCGACCCAGGGACATATTCCGTCAGGAGTGCCTTATTTGGGATTTGCAAGGGAAGATATTTTAGCAGGGCGTGTAAACAAAGTAATGATTATTGGTAAGGGAAGTCTCTTTCTAGGAAGAATGACAAACCTGTTTGATGGTGTAAGCTTTATTGTTGAAGCAAATGATAGACAGGGTGTAGCGCCGACAGGTGTAAGTGAAGATAAGATAAAGTCTCTTATAGGTGAAGCTATGAGAAAGTTTGCACAGGGGATGCTGGAAGAATAGCGGAAAGGAACAGTATGTCAAAAAAACATGTGGAGCAGAAAATCGCACAGACCTTCCTTGAAATCGCAGAGGCATTAGAAGGAGGGTGGATTCAGAAAACTCCCGTAATTGGAATTGCAGCTGAGGGAAGCGAGCATGGTAGAGAAAATTTGGAAGAAGCAGTGAGATTAGCTGAATCTAGAGGTTGCAAGGCAGTCCTCGTTGAAGGAGAAGATGTTCATAAAATCATGGAAGATATGTTGGAGTGTGGTGAAATTGACGGGGCGGTAACCATGCACTATCCATTCCCGATAGGGGTATCAACTATTGGAAGGGTTATTACTCCGGGAAAAGGAAAAGAAATGTATATTGCGGCTACAACAGGAACTTCGGACACGGATAGGGTTTGCAGCCTGATTAAAAATGCAGTATATGGTATTATTGCAGCAAAATCCTGTGGGGTAAAAGAACCAACGGTTGGAATTGCAAATGTAGATGGCGCAAGACAGTGCGAAAAGGCACTTCTGAAGCTAGCGGAAAACGGATATCCTATTAAATTTGCTCAGTCGGCAAGAGCAGAAGGTGGAATCGTAATGCGTGGAAATGATCTTCTTGCAGGAACACCGGATGTAATGGTAATGGACTCTTTAACAGGAAATCTGATGATGAAAATTTTCTCATCTTTTACCACAGGTGGAAGCTATGAGTCATTAGGCTGGGGCTATGGTCCTGGAGTTGGGAAAAATTTCTCAAAAACAATCCTTATTATTTCAAGAGCATCAGGTGCGCCTGTAATTGCAGCTGCGGTCGAATATGCTTCTAATCTGGTGCGGGAAGGATTCCATAAAATTGCAGATGTTGAATTTGAAAAAGCAAAAAAGGCAGGTTTGGATGATATTTTGAAAGAAGTACTTCCTGTCAAAGAGAATGATAAAAAGGAAGCGGTTGCTGTACCGCCAAAAGAGGTTGTAGCTGCGCAGATTCCTGGTATCGAAGTTATGGATTTGGAAGAAGCAGTATCAGCCCTCTGGAGGCAGAATATCTATGCAGAAAGCGGTATGGGATGCACGGGGCCGATTATTCGTATAAATGAAGTAAATAAAGCGAAGGCGGAAGAAATTCTAAAAGAAAGTGGTTACTTATAAAAAGAAGAAAGATCCCTTCCCTTGCTGGGAAGGGAAATGTTTAGATAGTTAAGAAGGAGGTGAAGATATTTGATGGTATTTTTTAAGGGTATAGGTTGCCTGTTGGCAACTTTGATTGTGTTCTCTCTATTCAGTATGAAGTGCCCCAAAGGAGATAAAGCTATGTCGGGGCTTGCGAGTGCCGCCGTGGCAACTTTTTTGATAGAAGCAATCTATAAGTACATCGGAGGTGATTTTCTAGGAATTTCTTTTTTAGGAGAAATTGGAAATTCTTCGGGCAGTTTGGGTGGAGTTGCTTCTGCAACGTTAGTATTTATGACTATGGGAGGAAACCCTGTATTTGCAGTTGCAGCTGGTGTTGCGGTGTTAGAATTTGGAATTTTGCCAGGGTTTATTGCAGGTTATATTGGATACTTTCTTTTGCTGGTTGTTGAAAAAAAACTGCCGCCTGGAGTAAATTTAATTGTAGGAGCATTAATCGCTGCTGTAATGGCAAGAGCGATAGCTGTTTTGGTAGATCCGGGTGTGACTGTAGTAATAAGTACAATTGGGAGTTCTATTATGGTTGCGACAGAACAATCTCCAGTTATCATGGGGTTTGTTTTAGGTGGTATCATAAAAATGATTTGTACATCACCTTTAAGCTCTATGGCATTAACAGCTATGTTGGTGTTAACGGGTATGCCTATGGGTATTGCTGCAATAGCATGCTTTGGTGGTAGCTTTACAAATGGGTTGATATTTAAAAACTTACATTTAGGGGAAAAAGGATCTGTTGCAGCTGTCATGATGGAACCGCTGACACAAGCAGATGTTATTACTAAAAATGCAGTGCCAATTTATACAAGTAATTTTGTAGGCGGGGGGCTTTCCGGAGTTGTTGCGGCAATCCTGCATATTGTTAATGATGCACCAGGGACAGCGTCTCCTATACCAGGGATGTTAGCGCCTTTGGCATTTAATCCACCGGGAAAAGTATTGTTGGCATTATTTTTTGCTGCAGTTTGTGGTAGTGCAGCAGGTCTCCTGGGATCTTACATATATACAAAAACAGAATTTGGAAAAGCACTAAGAGAAAAAACATGTAAAAAATGATTCATCTTTCCTTAAAGTATATTGTAACAGAATTTCAGTGTGATGCAATAGTGAACGTAAATGGTAAACTACCAGCGTTCTTCACGGAAACCTGATTTTTTGAGATAATTGTACAAGTTGAAAAACTTTCTCAACTTTTCA
>CAUWJW010000268.1:0-2875 GCA_963558985.1 uncultured Clostridia bacterium
TGGACTTTCACCGGGCAGCATATCAGCTGATTTTCATTGTTCCTTTGGGTATGGGCTTAATTTTAGGGGTCTTTCTCATTGCCAAGCTGATTCGCCTTCTCTTTGAAAAACTTCCCGCATATGTATACTCTGCCATTATAGGGCTTATTTTTGCAACACCTATTGTAATGCTGGCTTCTGTAAAAAGCAGTGATATTTCTCTTTTATCAGCTGCAGTCGGACTGGCCGCGATTGCTGCCGGTTTTCTTTCGGGGCATTTTCTGGGAGATGAGAAGGCCGCCTGAAGATCTCACACAGGATAAGAAAAAACGCACTTTTTGAGTGCGTTTTTTCTTTGGTTAGTTATTATAAAAGGGAAGCCATATGCCCCAGCGTCCGAATAAGCTGAGAAACATAACTCATTTCATTATCATACCATGCAACCACACGAACCTCGTAAATATGTGTCCCGCATTTCTGTGCCAGTGTCTGCGTTGCATCGAAAAGGGAGCCGTAGCTCATCCCGATTACATCGCTGGATACAAGCTGTTCTTCTGAATACCCGAAGGATTCGTTTGCTTCTTTCTTCATGGCTTCGTTGAGTCCCTCAACTGTCACACTGTCAGTCATATCTTTTAAAGTCGCATCCAGAATCGTAATGGAGCCTGAAGGTACCGGTACACGCTGCGCTGATCCAATCAGCTTTCCTGCCAGTTCAGGAATTACCAGACCAATGGCTTTTGCCGCGCCAGTACTGTTTGGAACAATATTTACTGCACCTGCTCTAGCCCTTCTGAAGTCTCCTTTTCTGTGAGGACCGTCTAAAATCATCTGATCACCTGTATATGCATGTATGGTGGTCATAAACCCGGTCCGCAGCTCTCTGTAATCATTAAGCGCTTTTGCCATTGGTGCCAGACAGTTGGTGGTGCAGGAGGCACCGGAAACAATCCGGTCTTCTTTTTTCAGTGTATTGTGGTTGACTCCGTAAACAATTGTCGGCAGGTCATTGCCTGCAGGTGCAGAGATCAGGACTTTTCCCGCGCCTGCATCTAAATGTGCCTGCGCTTTTGCTTTGGAATTAAAAAATCCGGTACACTCCAGCACAATGTCCACTCCCAGTTCCCCCCATGGAAGCTTGGCCGGATCCGCTTCTTTGTATACGCGGATAGCTTTTCCATCGATGATAAGGGAATTTTCATCATGCTCCACAGTGTGTCCGTCATATCTGCCCTGGACACTGTCATATTTAAGAAGATATGCCAGCATTTCCGGTTTTGTCAGGTCATTGACAGCCACCACTTCATAATCCTTGTTTCCGAAAACTTTGCGGAAAGCCAGTCTTCCGATTCTTCCAAATCCATTGATTGCAATTCTGATCATGGTATATTTCCTCCTTTGCATTCTTATAAACTGTTTAAAAACTGATACACTTTTTCTGCCGAATCAAGCACCATAGCTTGTTCTGCCACTTTTTCCGCTTCAGGTATGCTCCACTTTGAAATTTCATATCGGGCAGCCAGAACAGATACAGGACTGACGCTGAATTCTTCCAGGCCAAAAGCCAGCCAAAGCGGAATAAGCAGAGGGTTTGCCGCAGCTTCTCCGCACATCCCCACCGGAATACCCGCTTCTGTACCGCACCGGATTACATGCCTGACAGAGCGAAGAACCGCCGGGTCGTAAGCCCTGTTCAAATACGCAACTTTTTCATTTCCCCTATCCGCCGCCATGGTATACTGCGTCAGATCATTGGTTCCTATACTGAAAAAATCGCTTTCTTTTGCCAGAAGATCTGCAATGAGACTTGCCGCCGGTGTCTCAATCATGACGCCTACCTGCAGGTCAGAATCATAAGGAATCCCTGCAGCATCAAACTCCTGTTCAATCGATCGGATACGGCGCTTTACCTCCCGCACCTCCTGTACATTTGTCACCAGAGGAATCATGATTTTAATCTTTCCAAAGGCACTTGCTCTTACCAGTGCCCGCAGCTGTGTATCATAAAGCGCTTTGTGTTCCAGGCAGTACCTTACAGCCCGCAATCCCAGAAAAGGATTCTCTTCTTTTTCCATGTTCAGGTAAGGAATCTCCTTGTCGCCGCCTACATCTAATGTCCGTATGATGACTGTCCTTCCTTTCAATACTTGCGCTGCTTTTTTGTAAGCTTGGAATTGTTCCTCTTCACTCGGAGCCTGCTTCTTATCCATAAACAGAAATTCTGTGCGGAAAAGACCTATGCCTTCGCCGTCTTTTTCAGCTACATCCGCTGCCTCTCCGATTTTTCCTATATTACAGTAAACTTCCTTTTTCACGTCATCGCCTGTTAGAGTAGGCTTTCCCAGATATTTCTGAAGGCGCTGTTTTTTCTCTTCATAGGCTTTCTTTTTCCTGCAGTATTCCGCTTCCTGCTGCGCATCCGGATTCTGCAGCACAATGCCTCTGCTTCCATCAGCAATAATCTTTTCTCCATCTCTAATCTGCCCCGCTGCACCTTCCACACTGAAAACAGACGGGATTTCCAAAGCTCTTGCCAGAATAGCGGAGTGAGAAGTTGTTCCTCCCTTTTCTGTAACAATTCCGCAGACATGTTCCCGATTCATTTCTGCGATCATAGAAGGCGTCAGCTCCTCCACAACAAGAATACTTCCCGCAGGAATCTGTGCCGGAGATTTTTCTTCCCTGTCCAGAAGAATCTGCAGCATCCGTTTTTTAATGTCCTCTACATCAGCAGCTCTCTGCCTTGTCAGTTCATCCTCTGCCTGAGAAAATATCTGAACAAACAGATCCAGAACGCCTTCACAGGCAGCTTCCGCACAAACGCCCTCTTTAATGCGCTCTTCCATTTGTGCAAGCATATACGGATCTTTCAGCATCTGGTTGTGCCCTCTTATAA
>CAUWJW010000269.1:0-2850 GCA_963558985.1 uncultured Clostridia bacterium
TATAAGATTATGCAGAAGGTGGGCATGAGCAGGGCAGAGGTCAAACGGTCCATACGCAGTCAGATTCTGATTGTCTTTTTCCTTCCGCTGGTTGTGGCAGTCCTTCATACAGCTGCTGCCTTCAATATGATGAGCAAACTGCTGATTGCTTTGCAGATTTCCAATGTCTGGCTGTTTGTGGTTTCTACGGCAGTGACGATTCTGGTATTCACGGTGATTTATATTGCTGTGTACAGCATGACAGCCAGAGAATACTATAAGCTGGTGCGATAGAAAATTTGCACTTGAAAACCTTTGGAAAACCCTGTACACTAAGAAAGGAATAAGGCAGTAGTCTGCGCCTTGCGGCGTGACAAAGTCAACACACCGGAGGAGACTTCCTGGCTTTGTATGAAATGACGAGACTTATCTGTATTTTTCTGCGGATAAGTCTCTTTTCTTTTGTCTGCCCGGAAGGATTTCTCAGTAAGGAGAATGGTATGCATTTTGTGGAGTTGTTTTTTATTGCACTGGGACTGTCTATGGATGCCTTTGCGGTGGCGGTTTGCAAAGGTCTGTCTGTAAGCAGGGTCAGGATTCGTCATGTCTGTATCACCGGGCTTTATTTTGGCGGATTTCAGGCAGCTATGCCCCTGATTGGCTTTTTTCTTGGGAGACAGTTTCGGGAGCTGATTGTAAATGTGGATCACTGGATTGCCTTTGCTTTGCTAGTTGTCATTGGTCTGAATATGATCCGGGAAGCAAGGAGCCGTGAAGAGCAGGAACTGAACAGTTCTTTTTCCGTTAAGACTATGCTCCCTCTGGCAGTGGCAACCAGTATCGATGCCTTGGCTGTGGGTGTTACTTTTGCCTTTTTACAGGTAGAGATTCTGCCGGCTGTTTCTTTTATTGGTGTGATTACCTTTATCCTGTCTGCTGTGGGAATGAAAATAGGGAATATTTTTGGTATGAAATATAAGGCAAAGGCAGAGCTTTTCGGCGGTGCTGTATTGATTTTTATGGGGCTGAAGATCCTGCTGGAGCATTTGGGAATACTGGGGTAAGTCGGATTCGGAAAGAAAAGGATGTAAATGATTTTTAAGACCGGAAGATAAAGAAGTGTCTGCTCAAACTGATCATGCATGATTTATAACACCCTCGGCAAGATTCAGAAAATCCACCAGAACTTGATTTGAAGCTGGTGGATTTCTTATATCTTAAAAATAAAATTTACAAAGCATATTCCGGATTTCCTGCTTTTGTTTTAAATCACAGAATCTTAATCCCATCCATCAGTTCAGACTCAAATTCCAGACGGTGGTGCGGCGTGTTGATCCCGGGCTGACCGCCGGTATGGATAAAGATAACCGTTTCTCCCCGGTCAATCTTACGGTCGCGGATCATCTGGGCAATGGCATGAAAGGCTTTGCCTGTATAGCATGGATCCAGGATGACAGCCTCTTCACGAGCCATTTGATAGATGGATTCCCGAATTTCAGGAACCGCATTATTATAAGCTCCAAAAGTATAATCCTCATCAATATGGAAATCTGACTTTTCTGCATCAAAATCCAGATGATAGCGTTCCTTAATCCGATCAAAATAATTCTTTGCAAAAGCACGCACACTTTCCTCATAAGGCATAATAAGCGTACCTGTAAGGGAAAGAGGGGAGTCGATATCTTTCAGTCCGCAAAACAGACCCATGTAAGTACCCATACTGCCAACGGCCGTAATAACACGGCTGTCGGAGATACCAAGCTCAGCAGCCTGAATCGTCAGCTCCTGTGCGCAGTCATAATAACCCAGAATCCCCAACTCACTGGAACCGCCCATAGGAATAAAATACACTTTTTCCCCTTGTGCTTCGTAACGTTCTTTTACCACCATGGCAGTTTCATAAGACTGGACGCTTTGGGGGCGAATTCGGTCATCCTCTTTCAAAATGACATCAGCACCCATCATCCGATCAAGGAGGATATTGGCAGAAATCTCACCGGGATATTCATCAATGGCTACAATGGCGCACTTTAATCCGTATTTGGCAGCAACAGCAGCAGTCAGCCTGCCGTGATTTGTCTGTGCGCCTCCTACAGTCAGGAGCATAGTAGCTCCCTGCTGCTGCGCATCATACAGAAAGTATTCCAGCTTGCGCAGTTTGTTTCCGCCCATACCAAGACCGGTAAGATCATCTCGCTTGAGATAGAGGTTGATTCCCAGTTCTCTGGAAATATTAGACAGATATTCAATTGGTGTCGGTAAATTTAAAAAAGGTACTTTTTTGCATCCAAGTGACATTGTATTAACACCTCATTATGTTTTAGTTCTTTAAGCTTTGCAGCGGGGCAGGAATCCTTCCACCGCGACCGATCATTTTTGCAGGAGATTTGGCATTCACCTTCATAACAGGTCCGTTGCCCAAAAGACCTCCGAAATCCAGTTCTTCGCCTTCTGCCAGCCCTACAGCAGGGATGACTCTTACTGCAGTTGTTTTGGAATTGACCATACCGATCGCTGCTTCGTCAGCAATAATTGCAGAAATGATTTCTGAAGAAGTTTCGCCCGGAATGATAATCATATCCAGACCAACAGAACAAACTGCTGTCATAGCCTCCAGCTTTTCAATGGAAAGAACTCCATTCCGTGCGGCATTGATCATGCCGGCATCCTCACTGACCGGGATAAAAGCGCCGGACAGTCCGCCTACATTGGAAGAGGCCATAACGCCGCCTTTTTTTACAGCATCATTGAGCATAGCAAGAGCAGCTGTTGTTCCATGGGCACCACACTGCTCCAGACCGATTTCCTCCAGTATATGAGCAAAGGAATCGCCTACTGCAGGTGGTGGGGCCAGGGACAGATCGAGGAGTC
>CAUWJW010000270.1:0-2829 GCA_963558985.1 uncultured Clostridia bacterium
ATTTCACAGTCCAAGGGTAAATATTATGATAAGTTCCGGAATCGAGTGATGTTTCCGATTATGAATACCGGCGGAAAGATAATCGGATTCGGAGGACGGATTGTGGGGGAAGGTATGCCTAAATATCTGAACTCACAAGAATCCAGTGTTTTTTTGAAGAAAAACAACTTGTACGGTCTTAATATTACGAAACAGGAAATACAAAAGTCCGATCAGGCAATTTTAGTGGAAGGATATATGGATGTAATATCGCTGTATCAAAACGGTGTGAAAAATGTTTCTGCTTCTTTGGGGACAGCCCTGACAGAGAATCAGACAAGACTTTTAAAGCATTATACAAATAATATCGTCTTATCTTATGATGCTGATGAAGCAGGAGTGAAGGCGGCATTGAGAGGCCTTGATATCCTTCACAGAGAGCACTGCAGAGCAAAGGTTCTTCATCTGTCGGAAGGAAAAGATCCTGATGAATTTGTAAAAAAGAACGGGAAGCTTGCTTTTTTAAAGCTGGCAGACAGAGCGCTTCCTTATGCGGACTATAAACTGAGTCTGCTACGGAAAGAATATGATCTGAATGCAACAGAGGATCGGGTTTCTTTCTTAAAAGGAGCAGCAAAGATTCTTCGGGAGTTGAGTCCGGTGGAAGCAGATATTTATATAAAAAAACTGGCAGCAGAGACAAATATTTCAGAAGGCGCTATAAGACTTGAAGTAATGGGCAATAATAATGAAAAACCGATATTTGAGGGAGCCCGTATCCGGCAGAAAAAAGCAGAAGAGACAACTGGTGAGCTTACTGCACTGGAAAAAAATATAATCAGGTTGCTGGTACAAAACAGCAGTTATTATCCAAAAATCCGCAGCTATGAGCAGCTCATTTTTACCGCAGAAAGCAGTCGGAACATCTACAAAGGAATAAAACAGCTTTATGAAGAGCATGAAGAGATTGATATCGACATGCTGCAGGATTTATTAGATATTGAAGATGCAGATGTGCTGAGGGATATTATGGAAAATGTAAAACTTGCTCACCAGGAAGAAAAAATTTTTTCTGACTGTATCCGAACGGTACAAATGCAAGAACTGGAACATAAGGAACAAGAGCTGATCATGCGTCTTTCCATGGCAGATGAGGAAGAAAATACGGAGATGATCAGGGAATTGACGCAAGAATTGATGAAGATCCAGATGATGATAAAAAATGGTAGGGGGTAAAACAGATAGATGGCAAAAAAAGATATACAGCAGGAAACTCTGCAGGAACAAGTAAAAGATAAAAAACAGCTGATTCGGGAATTAGTTTCAAAAGCAAAAGGCAAAGGCTCTCTTACGTATACGGAGATTTCCGAGCATCTTGGCAATGTAGAGATGGACAAGGATGATATGGATGATATATATGAGCAGTTGATTTCTCAGGGAATTGCTGTCGTATCAGAAGTAGAACCCGATGATCTGGAGCTGAGTGAACTGGAAGATGAAGATGTAGATGATCCGGATGTGGAAGCAGCGATTGCAGAAAGTGGGGACAGTAAAGAGATTGATCTTGAGGCAACCATTCCAAAGGGTATTGCGGTAGACGATCCGGTCCGGATGTACTTAAAAGAAATCGGTAAAGTACCGCTTCTTACTGCGCAGGAAGAGATCGAACTGGCCAAAAGAATGGAAAATGGAGATGAAGCAGCAAAGCAGAAACTGTGTGAAGCCAATCTTCGTCTTGTTGTAAGTATTGCAAAGAAATATGTAGGCAGAGGGATGCTGTTTTTGGATCTGATCCAGGAGGGAAATCTGGGTCTGATCAAAGCAGTAGATAAATTTGACTGGAAAAAAGGATATAAATTCAGTACCTATGCTACATGGTGGATTCGTCAGGCCATAACCAGATCTATTGCAGATCAGGCACGGACTATCCGTATTCCAGTGCATATGGTAGAAACCATCAATAAACTGATTCGTGTATCAAGACAACTCATTCAGGAAAAAGGGCGGGAGGCAACGCCTGAGGAGATTGCAGAAGAAATGGGTATCTCGGAGGAAAAGGTGCGTGAAATTCTGAAGATTGCACAGGAACCGGTATCCTTAGAAACGCCGATTGGTGAAGAAGAAGACAGTCATCTGGGTGACTTTATACCTGATGAAGATGTACCTGCCCCGGCAGAGGCAGCTGCCTTTTCCATGCTGAAGGAGCAGCTGGTAGAGGTTTTGGATACCTTAACCGAAAGAGAGCAGAAAGTTTTAAAACTGCGGTTCGGTCTTGAAGATGGAAGAGCGCGCACTCTGGAAGAGGTAGGAAAGAAGTTTGATGTTACAAGAGAACGTATCCGTCAGATCGAAGCAAAAGCGCTGAGAAAACTGCGCCATCCAAGCAGAAGTAAGAAGTTGAAGGATTATCTGGAATAAAATGATTAAATTGACAGACAGACTGCAGGTTCTTGCAGATCAGATTGAACAAAATGAAACCATGGCCGATATTGGTACCGACCATGGTTTTTTGCCGATCGCACTTTGGGAAAGAGGTATATGTCCTCATGTCATCCTGACAGATGTCAGTGCCGGCTCTCTGAAAAAAGCAGAAATCAATGCAAAAGAGCTTTATCCGCATATGACATTTGATTTGCGTCTTGGAAACGGAATCGGCATCCTAAAAGCAGGAGAAGTGGACAGTATCGTAATTGCCGGTATGGGCGGCATTTTAATGACACATATTCTGGGGGAAGACCTGGATAAGACAAAGAGTTTTTCGAAATTTGTTCTTCAGCCGAGAAGCGGGCAGGGAAAGCTTCGCTACTGGCTGCTGCATCACGGGTTTACTATCCTGCAGGAATCCCTGGT
>CAUWJW010000271.1:0-2820 GCA_963558985.1 uncultured Clostridia bacterium
CATTTTTAGAATTTTTTATATATTACAAATTTTCCATTTTGTACAGCAAATACCTTTTCTTTATCTTTAAAAGTAAATTTTCATACTGATTTAATGCGTTTTTAATGAAAATAGCTACAATATTGCTTTGCATAGCTTTGTGTAACACAAAGCTATGCAAAAAAGAAAACCTCATTGCGCAGCAGCTTCGCTGCCTTGCAATGAGGTTTTATGTATAATTTATAGGAACCTTTCAGTTATCTTATCAGGACTGTCTTCTCTCTGCCTTTACACTTCTTTTCATCTGCAGGAGCAGAAGCACCAGACTGACGCCCAGCAGAATATGGCCGATTCCTGCCATTCCGGAAATCGCCGCATCCATTGCGGAGGTCAGAGCAGTCCCCAGCACTTGCGTAACCCCTCTTACGACAAACATCATGGCAGTCAGGTTCAGTCCCACATGGTAAACCGCCAGCACACGCCCTGTCTTCTTTCCGGAAAAAGCAAAATTCTTTTCCATCATCAGCACCAGCAGGAAAAATACCATGCCCAATAGAAAATAATGGGTGTGCACGACCGAAAGTGCTGTTTTACCTGTAAAATCATTAAATTTCGTAAATTCCCGGAAAAAGACACCGCCTGCCATTGCCAAAATCGCATACAGCAGTGCCGTATTCATGTAACGTTTCATCAAAATTCCTCCTTCTCTCTGCTGCGCAGAAGTTCTGCAGCCTTAATGGACTCCTGTTCAACCTTAATATTTTTTTCCAGCATGTATTCCAGCACCTCTTCATATGCTGCAAGCAGCGTCTTTTTCTTTGCCTTTATCACCTTCCTGTCATTTGCCGTCAGCGCTTTGCAAAGTCCTGCACGGCTAAACCGTTCCAGCGTGCAGACATCCATCATAAGCGGCAGGAAGGGAATCCCGGTCTTTTCTTTCAGATTTTCCAAAATCAGAAATCCATACACGTCCAAGTCTCCTTTATGGAAATATGTACATGACCTGTTCTCTGCATACAGCTTCTCCAGAAGTCTTTGTTTTGCACGGTTGTGGTAGCCGCCTAAATAAATATGAACGGCATCCTTTTCATCTGAATCATGATAGGCGGTCAGGTTCTCTACGGTAATCACCCGCTGTGCATTTACGATAATCGACTTGATTTCTTCCAGGGATGCGCTGGACAGTGCAATCCCATCGGGCAGTTCTGCCGCATAAATTACGGAGTGTTGAAAGGAAATCTGCACCTCCCCTTTAATCAGCACATAGGTAGGATTCTCATATAAATTGTAGAATTCTAAAATTTTCTCCTTTTCAACGACTTCTTCTGTATAGTCAAATAAAATGCTCTCTGCCGCTGAACGGAATTCTCGCTGAAACCGTTTGGAATCTTTAAACAGTGCGGTGGAAAAGTTTCTGATATACGTTTCTTTTTTAAGCTTCAGGATTTCCTGAATTGCCATGAGAACTTCTGCTGTTTTCTTTTGATCATATTTTAACTCATAAGGAAGCTTCTTGTATGCCTTAAGTCTTGCCGTAAAATCTGATACGATTCTTTGCATCACCGCATCCGTACTCCCCTGAAAGTTTTTCAGAACGTCCAGTACGTTTTCGCACTGTTTCGGAATGCTTTCCCGATGCAGCCGTGTATAACATTCCTGCACCTTTTCTATATGCAGGCGCACTTTTGTATATCGGCCGGCATCGTCCGGCTCAGCTGCTGCAAGTCCGTCTGCAGTCAGTTTTTCGATAGCAGCGTTAATTTCCCTGTAGGCATGATGATTATACCGGTCTGCGTATGCCGGATAAGCTTTTTTGACTTCAATCTGAATGGCACGAAGAGCGGACGCTTCTTTTTGAAAGGCATTTCTCCGCTCGTAGATGTCCAGGAGTTTGTTTAATAAGTATTTTCTGTAATACAATTGGTTTATATACTTTCAAATAACCCCACCGCATTACTGTTTCCTGATTTTACAATGGAATAGGTAATATCGCAGTAAGGCAGTATGGCTGTGGCTTTTTCGGCAGTTGCAATGAGGACCAGCTGCAGATTGAGTTTTTTAAACATCTCCATCATAGGCTCAATCCGGTCACTGGTCATGTTATTGAACGCTTCATCCAGTAAAATCAGCCTTATGCACCCTTGCGGATTCTGTTCATAAATCTGCAACAGAGAGGCGCAGATGGCCACATAAAACGGAGCCTGATTTTCTCCGCCACTTCCTTCGCCGCTGACTTTTGAAAGAGGCACTTCCATGCCGGTCACTGAATTTTTTACAATAATATCATAGTCCAGGTAGGTTCTGTAATCCACATACAGACCCATATGCTTTGCGCCGGACTTTTGGCCTGTGAGGTTTTCCCGGGCATGTTCTTCCACATCCATCATGATACGGCTCATAAAATCTTCGATCTGGCTTTCAAATACTTCTGACTTGTTTGCTTCTTCCAACAGTGTCAAAAGGCCGTTGTCCCTGTCAATCTGCCGGTTGTCTTTGTCCATGATGATATCGTAAAAAAGGCTGAGTTCTTTGTCTTTGCTTTTGTCAATGCCGAAGCGGTAACTTTCTTCGCCGTACTCCAGATTTTCCATCACGCGGTTGATCTGTCTGAACTGCTGTCTCGCACGCAGGATGTCGTCTTTCATGCGGAAAAGCACTTCTTTCCGGAACCTGTCCTTGCAGCGGAGCTGTGCCTGTGCCAGCGCTTCTTTGTGGCGCTCCAGCTGGATGTTCTGAAGAGACAGAAGTTCCTGTCTGTACTTTTCGGCGCCTGTGATGCCTTCCGGAAAATCACAGGGGTAGGTTGCAATGTATTTCTGCTGCAGCGGAATCAGCTGCTGA
>CAUWJW010000272.1:0-2782 GCA_963558985.1 uncultured Clostridia bacterium
ATCTCTGGTACAGACAGCAGAAGGTGCACTGACAGAAGTACACTCCATGCTGAACCGTATGGTGGAATTGGCAACCCAGTCTGCGAATGGTACTTATAGTGAATCCAACCGTGCAGAAATGCAGAAGGAAGTCAAAGCACTTGTAAGCGAAATTGATAGAATTGGAAAATCATCTAACTTTAATGGAACAAAACTTTTTGATGGGAAAACCAAACAGATTGATTTACACGTAGGAGAAACTGGTGATGCTTTCAATACCATTGCAGTTACGCTTACCACTATGGCAAGTAATTCCATTGCATATATTGCAGCAGGAAAAACAACAGTTAGTGCCTTTGACCTCAGTAAATTGGAAGTTACCGATGCAACTAAAGCAAAGGCGGCTATGTCCAACTTAAATGGTGTAATTGACGGCATTTCTTCCATACGTTCTGATTTCGGTGCATTACAGAACAGACTGGAACATACAATTAATAACTTGAGTGTACAGTCCGAAAACATTACAGCGGCAGAAAGCCGGATTCGTGACGTAGACATGGCCAAGGAAATGATGGCATATACTAAGAATAATATTTTGGTACAGGCTTCCCAGGCTATGCTGGCACAGGCTAATCAGGTACCGCAGGGCGTACTGCAGCTCCTGCAGTAAAGAACTGTTTGTACACAGTAAATTCTCATATAAGAAAAGGCCGGATCCCTTGGGTCGGTCTTTTCTTGTTACATAAAGGAATAAACACAGGCAGGAGGAATGGAACGTGAGATTACAGCCGGAAGTGAGAATTTCACAATGCATGATTGTAAAAAATGAAGAAAAAAATATTGAGAAAGCACTCTCCTGGGGAAAAGAAATCTTATGGGAACAGATTGTGGTGGATACCGGATCCACAGATAAAACTGTGGAAATAGCAAAGCAGATGGGAGCAAAGGTATTTCATTTTCCGTGGAAGGATGATTTTGCAGCTGCGAAAAACTATGCGCTTCAGCAGGCATCGGGAAACTGGATTGCATTTTTGGATGCGGATGAGACTTTTTCAAAAAAAGATGCTGAACAATTAAAAAAACTTTTGAAAAAAATCCATAAGAATAAGGAACTTGATTTTGTCCGGTGTAAGATGCTGCATGTAAAAAATAGTGAAATTAAGGAAAATATCGCTGCCTCTTGTCAGGATCGCATTTTTAGAAATACACCGCAGCTGCAGTATCGGTACCGTATACATGAGCAGCTGTATCATAAAACGAAAGAAATACCGCGTGGGTATGATGCACAGGAAGAATTGGTGATCATCCATACCGGATATGGAGTGGAAGTTAATCGAGAAGAAAAAGGAAAGCGAAATGCCAGACTTTTGGAAAAGGAACTGCAAGAAAATCCAAAGGCTGGTACCCTATGGGCGTATTTAGGGGATGCTTACGATATGGCAGGGAAAACAAAAGAAGCACTAAACTGCTACCGTAAGGTTCTGTGGGATTCAGAAATAACAGGAAAGGAAGGTCTTGCAGGGATACATGCAGGATTGCAGATTCTGCGGATTCGATCAAATGAACCAACAGAAGATACGAAAAAAGAATTTTTTAAAGTCGATGAAATGCTGAACGCCTTGGGATGGGAAAGGCATCCCGACATTGATTACTATATGGGATTTTGGTATGCCAAAACGGGAAATTTGGAGAAGTCTGCAGAGCTTTTTGAACAGGCACTGGAAAAGATGGAAGTGTATAATGGCGATGAAATTGTGCAGACAACATGCAATTTGGAGTTCCCAAACTATATCGTGGCCGGTGCGTCTCTTAATAGAAAAGAGTTACCCAAAGCTGTAAAATATGCAGTTGCAGCTATTCGAATCAATAAGTATTCTCCTGATGCGGTAAAAGTACTGCTTGCGGCTTTCTGTATGGAGTCGAAAAAGGGAGTCGATGCAGCAGAGTATTGGGATTTTCTTTGTAAGATTTATGACAGAGAAAACTTAAAAGACATATTGTTCTTATACAAGTTCATACAGGAAACAGGGTTTGAATCTTTGGAAAAACTGATATGGAAGGAACTTCCGGAAGAAGTAAGACAGTGCTTATAGAAAATAAGGAAAATGCAACTTTAATGCAATGAGGGAGCACGGATGCAGAAGAATAGAAAAAAAGAAATATTAAATATATTCACTACTATGGGGAAAGCCCATTCTGCAATTGAAAAGGTGGTGGAGCAGCGTAAAGCTAACTTGACTGAAGTATTGAGTGAACTTCAAAACAGTGCCTTTGAAGTAGGGACGGAACTGGAAAAGGAAATAGGAGCAGATCATGAGATCATCCTACTTTTGGAAAGGTACTGTGAATTTGCTTGGCAGTTGAATCAGGCAAAGAACCCGCAGGACAAAAAACAGGCGCTAAAGAGCATGAAACAGTCTTTGCGGGAAGTAACGGCAAAAGTAAAAGAAGACATTGAAGAGGAAAGCATTCTTGTGTTTCTGCCGTACAAAGCAAGTATGTGGGACAGTATGGAAAGTATCTGGAAGGCAGCGAAAAAACATCCGGCATGTGAGGTAATCGTTATGCCTGTTCCTTACTACGACAAGACACCTGATGGTGCGTTAGATCAGATGCATTATGAAGGAACTCTTTTGGATCCGAGTATTCCTGTAGAGGACTGGGAAATGCTTGATCTAGAGGAAATTTATCCGGAAGCGATTATTTCTTGTAATTTGGAAGGTTTATGTAGCAGAAAAATAAGTGTGCATCCTCTCTTTTGTCCAAACAATTTGTGTTCCTATACAGAGAATCTTATTATGTT
>CAUWJW010000273.1:0-2754 GCA_963558985.1 uncultured Clostridia bacterium
ATATCGATTCCGCATCCCAGCACTGCAATCGCCCCCCCTCTGTTTCCTGCAGCAGAAAGCGCCCCCCAATGTGCACGGCTATCAATCCCTTTTGCCATCCCGCTGACTACCGAAACTCCCTGTTCGGATAACTTTTCCGCCAGCTTTTCTGCTGTTCTGCTCCCGTATCCGGTACATCTTCTGGAACCGACAACAGCCACACACGTTTCCCGGGCCAGCTGCAGGTTTCCGGTATAGTAAAGAGGATCCGGCGGATCTTTTATTTCCCGAAGCAAAGGCGGATAGCCTTCTTCCTTTATATATATCTTTTTACTTTCCATGTTCTGCCCTCCTGTAAAAAGGATCCAGCATGCGATACTGCAAAGCTTCTGCTATATGCATCACATCTATTTTTTCCTGTTCCCCCAGATCTGCGATGGTTCTTGCTGCTTTTATCATTTTGTAATAGGTGCGCATATTAAGATCCAGTCTTTCGCATGCCTGAAGGAGAAAAGCTTCTGCCTCTCCTGTCATTATGCAATAGGTTCGGATTTCTTCCGGCCTGAGTCTGCCGTTAAAGCGGATCTTTGTTTTCCGATACCTGTCAGCCTGGATTAAAGCAGCTGTTTCTACCTGTTGTCTCATCTCCAAGGAAGACAGATTGCCGCTCCCTTTTCGCATATCTTTATATGGCACCGGAAATACTCGAACATGCAGGTCAATCCGGTCAAGCACAGGTCCTGAAAATCGTGCAAAGTAAGAATCCAGCTGTCTGCGCGAGCAGGTGCAGATATGCTTCCCATCTCCAAAATATCCGCATCTGCACGGGTTGGCTGCTGCTACCAGCATGGTGCTGCAGGGAAAACAGACGCTGCCCCATGTACGGTTTAAAACGACTTCTTCTGCTTCTATGGGCTCTCTGAGCATTTCCACTGCTGACAGATCAAACTGACCCAGTTCATCTAAAAACAGAATACCATTGTGTGCCAGCGATAATTCTCCAGGTCGCGGCCGTCGCCCGCCTCCAATGAGTGCAGCCTTAGAGATGGAATGATGAGGAGAACGAAACGGCCTTGCAGAAACGAAGGGCATTTCTTCACTGAGTAAACCTGCAGCACTGTAGATTTTCGTTGTTTCCACCTGTTCCTCATAACTCATCGCCGGCATAATCCCCGGTATCCTCTGCGCCATCATCGTTTTGCCGCTTCCCGGGCTTCCTACCATGAGAATTCCGTGTTTTCCCGCAGCCGCAGTTACAATCGCACGCTTTACCGCCTCCTGCCCTGCCACTTCCGCAAAGTCCTCTTTCATACAGGGTTTCCCGGGCACTGGCTTCTTCCCATAGCAAGGCGCAATTTCTTTTTTTCCTATGGTAAATTCCATGCAGGTCTGCAGGCTGTCTACGGGAAAAAGCTCCATATCCTGCAGCAATGAAACTTCTTCCAGGTTTCCCGCCGGCAGCACCAGCCTCCGGATTCCCCGTTCCCGCAGACCGATTGCCAGGGGCAAGGCCCCCCGTACATGCTTCACCCTTCCGTCTAAAGACAGTTCACCAATATATGCGGTTCCTTCCGCAGCAATCTCTCTGTCTTCTTTTAACAGCAGGATTCCCATTGCAACCGGCAGGTCAAAGTGTGTTCCTTCTTTTGGCATCCCTGCAGGCGACAGATTGATAGCCAGCCGCCTTTTAGGAAATTCATAGCCTGAATTGAGAATAGCCGCTCTGATTCGTTCTCGGGCTTCTTTTATGGTGGTATCTGCAAGCCCTACCATGTGAACAGCCGGCAAGCCGGACTGCAAATCTGTCTCTACTGTGACCAGATCGGTTTTCATTCCTAAAAGAGATGCAGTCAGCACTTTTGTCAGCATACTATCCCTCCTTAAATATCCTCAATATGATCAATTCTGATTGCAATCACATCCATCTGCGGCTTCCTGCTTCTGCCCGATTCCGGAATCAGACTCAAATATCGCTGTACCGCCTGACGCATATGTGCCTGCTTCATCTTTGTCACACTTTCTTCCGGAGTCCCGAACAGATCGCCTCGCCTGGTCTTTACCTCTATAAAATGCAGCGTCCCTCCCTTTGATGCAACCAGATCGATTTCTCCTGCTCTGCACCGAAAGTTGCGGCATTGGATGCAATACCCCTGAAGTTCCAGATACTTTGCAGCCATATCTTCACCAAATTTCCCCAATTCATTCACCTTCATAACCCCCTCTTTGTTTACTTTTATTTACATATATGGTATATTAAGGTTCACTGTATGTCAAGAAGGTACGCAAAAAAAGAAAAAGGAGCATTTCACAGCTCCTTTTTCTTCTATCTTATATTCTTTTCGTTTTACAGCACAAACTTCCGGACAGCTTTTGCCACACCGTCTTCATGATTGGAGGCAGTCACATACTTGGCCACCGCCTTTACTTCTTCCTTTGCATTGCCCACTGCCACTGGCATACCTGCGATTTTAAGCATGGCAATATCATTGGGACTGTCTCCGACAGCCATCATTTCTGAAGGCTTCACATTCAAAATCCGCTCCAGCTCTTTTAAGGCCCCCGCTTTACTGGTTGAAGCGCCCCCGATTTCCAGGTTGTGATCAAAGGATGTCGTCAGCGTAGTATTTTCCAGGTTTCCCAGGAGAATCCGCATTTTCGCCCTATCCTCCTGATCCTCAAAATTCACATTGATGTTCTCGATATGCGCTTTATGCTCTAGAATGAAATCGTACAGTCCTGCAACGGGCTGACGCGTGGTAAGCACATAATCTACAT
>CAUWJW010000274.1:0-2744 GCA_963558985.1 uncultured Clostridia bacterium
TATTACAGAATGAAAGCCAACCACATACGTATCTTAAATGAATTCATCAAAATGGATCTTCTGGATTGATTTGACTTTGTATGTCTCTCCTTCCTATGCAACAGATCTTCAATTAAATCTGGAGGATCCCAAGGTAAAGGTGGGCAGTAAAAAGAAAGTTATGGCAACGGTCACAGGCCAGGAGCTTTTCGGAGATAAAGTGCAGAAGAAATTAACGTGGAGCAGCAGCGATCCCTCCATTGCCAGTGTGGATCAGAACGGGGTGGTAACCATACACAAAGAAGGCAAGGTTACCATAACCGCTACAACAGAGAATGGAATCAGCCGCTCCATCGTAATCAATGGAGTAACAAAGAAAACAGAAGAAAAGAAGGCTGCAGCTAAAAAGGCAAAACCTGCCAAAGAGAGCAAGAAAAAAGAAGTAAAGAAAAAAGTAAAGGCAAAGGTGAAAGGCAGCCATATTCGGGAAGTTGTTGTAGGAGATGCCGTTATGTATGAGCGGCAGGCAATGGCTTCCGATGCAAAGGCGCTGACAGCACAGCAAAAGGATCCTATGGCTGTTGCCTATGCAGCTCATGGCGCATTTACATGCCTTACATTGGGGGCAGCCCTTAAAATACTGTTATATTTAAAGGAGGTATAGGAAAGATTGTCATCTATATTACAAGAAGCACTGCGAGCCATTACCAGCGCTCTGCAGAATCCGGTGATCGGGGTCTTGCTGCTTGTGATCGTTATGACCGGTATGATACTGGTGGAACTGTTTACTGACCGCCGGAGACTGAAAGAGAAGATTCCTCTTCTCATCGACCGTATGCAGGGACTCAATGAACAGCAGCTGGCAGAAACCATTAAAAAGAGCGGTCTGCTGAAAAGACAGAAGGCGGCTTTGCAGGAACTGATCAAACGCAGCAGCCTTCCGGAAAACAGCAGAGAAGCCCTTGCCAGACAGCTGCTGTTTCAGGAGCAGGAGCACTATGACCGCATTACAAAAATAACAGACATTATATCCAGAATTTCACCTATGTTCGGGCTTATGGGAACGCTGATTCCTTTAGGGCCGGGGCTGATTGCACTGGGACAGGGAGATACGAAGACCTTGTCTGAATCCCTGCTCATTGCATTTGATACAACCGTTGCAGGCCTTATCAGCGGCGCAGTGGCTTTTATCATATCAGCCATCCGTAAAAGGTGGTATGAAGGGTATATGGTGGGACTGGAAACCATTATGGAATGTGTCCTGGAAGAGCAAAGCAAAGTGAGGAAAGGAAAAAATGAGAATCGACCGGAAAAAAAGCAGGCTGCGGGTATCCCATCAGACGGAAGACATTAACCCTATGGATGGGATGGCTAATCTGGCAGATGTGATGCTGGTTTTTGCATGCGGCCTGATTATTGCCCTGATTGCGGCCTGGAATGTAGACGTTTCTACAGCAGGAAAGACACGGTATGAAGTGGACAGTATTCAGGAACAGCAGCAGCAGGAAGAGCAGGTAAAGGACAAAGAGGATCTTCAGGCTATGGGTCTTGTCTATAAAGATCCGGAAACCGGAAAAATGTATATTATTGATGAGGAGTAGGACAATGAAACGAAAAGGTCTCGTATTACTGCTGTGTCTTATCTGTATGACTGCTTTCAGTGCCTGCGGACAACCGGACAGCATTGATATTTCAGCATACCGGGACAAAGAAATCGTTCTTTCGGGAGCTGCAAAAGAAGAGATAAAACTTACAGTGGGTGACCTGGCAGAAATGGAATGTGTCACAAAGAAGACCCACAGTACCAGCGACAAAATCGGAGAGGTAAGGGCAACAGGTCCGCTGCTGGATACGATTCTAAAGCCCTATGGTGTGAAGCAGGAGGATTTTGAAAAGATTGAGATTCTTGCCTCTGACGGGTATGAAATAAAACTTATGCAGGATTTTCTCAAAGAAAATCCCATCATAGTGACTTTCGGAATTGATGGAAAACCTCTGGATCAGGAATCCGCTCCGCTGCGGATCATCATACCCGAATCGGATTCTGCTTACTGGATCCGAAAAGTGAATCAGATAAAGTTTTATTAGTGATATAAAGAAAGAGAGGAGAAAAATGAAAAACATGAAAAAAGGCAAACGTATTCTTGCGCTGCTGGTATCCTTATGTATGGTCGTTACCATGATACCGGCCATGGCTTTTGCAGCTGAGGAGGGAGCAGATCCTGCAGCACCTGCTCTGACCGTGAAAGCAGGAGATACAGTAAAGGAATTCACAACAGCAGAGCTGGAAGCTGTTGCAGCAGCTGATCTGGGTGCAGATGCACAGGAGAACCGGCTGACTTACAGCGGCTTCAACTCTGTTAATATTTTAGATGTATGTACAGGAGCCTGGGGGCCGACAGTAGAGAGCCTTCTGAAAGAAGCTGGTGTTGATACCGCAAAGCTTGCAGATGATACATTACTTTCCTTTACTTCAGGCGGTGAAAGACCGTTTACCTCCAAGCTTACGTGGGGCCAGATTGAAGCGCCGGCATACTACTATCCAAATGCAGAGCTGGCAAAAGGCGGGCAGCAGGCAACAGAAGAATCTTTAAAAGATGCAAAAGAAGTGCCGGCAATTATCGACTTAAAGGCGCAGGATTTAAAGAAAGGCAATACCCAGCTTTCTATTGGACAGCAGTCCCCCAATGATGTCAATATGCCTGCATTCAATAAGGCTATGGCATCAGGCGGTACCATTACTGTAGAAACAGCAGCGGCTGAAA
>CAUWJW010000275.1:0-2730 GCA_963558985.1 uncultured Clostridia bacterium
GTGTAGGTCTTGGATACAACTCCTGTTACGTCTGCTGCTTTTACTTCAGCTGCTTTGATGGTGTAAGTCCCTTCTTTTTCACCGGTGTATTTGCTGTCTGCAGTTGCACGAATCATCAGTTTTGCAGCTCCGGCATCCTTATAGTCACCATATACTACATAGTATTCAGATTCTGCAACCAGGTTGCCCTTAGCATCTTTTACTGTTACTGCAGGACGCAGGACTTCACCTGTATATGTAACATTTTCTACTGTTACTGCTGCTTTTTCCAGAGACAGAGCGTCTGCCTGGGCAACTGCATCCTTGAGTTTTTCAACCAGTTTAGTCTCAACCTTTTCCTGCAGTTCCGGCTTCAGTTTGTTGTATGCAGCCTGAAGTGCAGTTACAGTTGCTACGTCTTTCTTAGCGATTGTTGCAGGTAACGCCTTGATTCCATCGATTACAGCTTTCAGATCTGCTTCATCTTTTGCCTTAATAGCGTCCTCGATCTTAGCGTAGTGGGCAGAGATATCTGCAGTAGACAGACCAAATGTCTTTGCCAGCTCTGCAACATGGTTGAACTGTGCAATCTGCGCATCAGTAATACCTGCAGAGATATCTCCAATCTTTGCAAATTCAGCCTGTGCCAGTTTCAGAGCTGCAGCATCTAATGCAGTTTTAGCTTTTGCAAGTATTTCTGCATTCTTGACTGTTGCCTGTACACTAGAAGCAAGTCCATCAAACAGTGCTACAGCAGCTTTGATTTCTTTCTGTGCGGCCAGAAGGGTTGTTTCTGTTTCTGTACCATCCGTCTTTACAATCGGTAGTTTTGCAATTGCTGCTTCCACATCTGCGACGCTTCCGCCGTCCTTCAGTTCTTTTACTCTATCTACCAGTGCAGTCAATGTAGCCTTTTCCGTTACAAAGCCTTGTACTTCCTTAGTGGCTTTTGTATAAGCGTCATTTGCAGCCTGAATCTTAGCTTCATACTGGCTCAGATTTTCTTTTGTCAGCTTTGTTGCATCGGTGATACCAATTGCTTTAATCAGCGTATCAATTTTTGCCGCTTCTGCCTTATTAGCAATTGCTTTTTCAGCGATTGCTATTTCTTTTTCTGTGTTTGCAATATACGCATATTCAGTCAGTGCCTTAACTACTTCCTGTACATCTGCTTTCAACAGATTGAATGCTTTAGTGGCTTCCTGCAGTAAATATTTCGCATTATTTAATTTCGCAGTATCTACACCAATATACATACCGTCCCCGGCTTTATAAGGTTGAAGCTTATCTAAATAAGTGGTCTTATACTCAGTAGCCGCAGTATTTGCTGCTTTTTTCAATTTAAGAATTTCTTTGTATCCGTCAACGAGTTTGTTGAAAAGATCCGTTGCCGCATCACCTGTCGCAATCTCTGTACCTGTTTTTATCGCAAATGTCTTCTGCCAGTTAGCACCATTATCACCACTTGTTATTGTCCCATTAGTTGTGTTAATAGATGCACCAGTACTACTTACAAGATTAAAATATTCCACCGCAGCTGTAAATGCATCTTCATCCTTAAGTGTAACTGCATTTACAGACGGCAGAGCTTTTACCATTGCTGTAAGCTCTTCCACACGTTCTGTATCACTTTTAGCCTTAATCATGGTTTCATATGCTGTTTGGTATGCCGTTTCTGCAGCAACGAGACCATTATCTAAATAATTTTTACTATCTGCATTGTTGAAAGGGCTCTCATCTTTTACATATTTCTTACCATTTTCAGACAAAGCATCATATGCAGCTCTCGCAGCTTCAATCGCTTCTTTATCTGATAATGTGATGCTTCCGGGCAGTTTGCGAATCATTTCGATTACCGGTGTAGCTTCCTTTTTCGCATCAGCTTTATCGTGGTAAGTTTTGATGTTCTTTTCAGCCAATTCAATCTGATCAGCTTTGATATTATCTGCTGTTTTGTTTGCAACAGCCGTTTTCTTATCAGCATCGAGTTGATTGAAAGCCACCTTTACTGCTGCAACTGCTTCTTCTACTTTTGTAATGTAGGTTTCAGACTTAGGATCATCACTGATTGTATCACCATCATTTAAAGCAGCCTGGTATGCTGCAGTATTCAATTTTATTACAGCTTCAACTGCATTAGTATATTTGGTCAGACTTCTTTCTACTGTTGTAATCAGACCTTTATTTCCTACGTAAGATTCCTGCGTTGCACTTAAATTTTTCAGTGCATTTTTTACAGGTGTAAGATTATCATTATTGACATCCTCATAATTAGTATTGTCTACAACAAGAACCTTACCGGCAGGCAGTAGTTTAGTATTGATAGTATCAACAGCGCTTTTTGCAGCTTCTAAGTCAGTCCACTTCGTTTTAGTTGCTGCATTTAATGCTCCAACTAAGTCGGTATTTGCCAACTCTGCGCCCTTAATTGTTGCGTCCTCTCCGCTTCCATCCGGCTTTTTCTCATCTGTAGCTTCCACCTTGGCATTTTTGTATAAATCAGAAGCCTTCTTATACAAAGATGCAGCATTAGTATCATAATCGCCTTCAATAGTCGCTACAACTGCAATCGCATCTTCAAGCCCTTTAATTGCAGTTGTATATTTTGCATATATTTCATTTGCCATTGCCAGTCTTGCTGCAAGTGCATCACCGATTTCTGCCTTTTCTGCCTGTGTAAGTGCATTAAACAGCTTATTTGCTTCTTCTAAAGCAGTTCCACTCTTATCATATCCGATTTCAGTAGCCTGA
>CAUWJW010000276.1:0-2727 GCA_963558985.1 uncultured Clostridia bacterium
CCGGCATTGGGATCCACTCCCGCATGGCCGAACCGGTCATATTTACTCTTTTTATCAGGATCGGATAAAACGCTGTACGCTTCATTTACTTCTTTAAAATGTTCTTCGGCTTTTTTATCTCCGGGGTTTCTGTCAGGATGATATTTCATAGCCATCTTACGAAAGGCTTTTTTGATCTCATCATCGCTGGCTCCCTTTTCCAGTCCAAGGACTTCGTAGTAATCTCTTTTCTTTTCTGCCATTGATTTTTCCTCACTCTAAGTATGGTACACCCGGGCAGAGCACTCCTTAAGAAAAGGAGTGCTCTGTCAGAGTTTTATTTATCGTCTTTTTTGTCCTCATCTACGACTTCATAATCTGCATCTACTACGTTGTCCCCTGCTGCTGCGCCTGCATTGCCGCCGGCCTGACCTGCCGCATTCGGATCGAATCCTCCTGCTGCATCAGCGCCTCCCTGCTGTGCCTGCTGCTGCGCCTGCTGGTACATTTTTGCCGAAATAGAGTGGAACTGCTGTGTCAGTTTTTCTGTTTTATCCTTGATTTCTTCGATATTGTTTCCTTCCAGAGCTTTTGACAATTCTTCTTTTGCTGTTGTTACAGCGTTCTTTTCTTCTTCTGACAGACTTCCTTCAATTTCTTTCAGGTTCTTTTCTGTCTCATAAACCAGTGTTTCTGCCTGATTTCTTACTTCAACTTCTTCTTTTCTCTGTTTGTCTTCTGCTGCATACTGCTCTGCTTCTTTGACCTTTGCCTGAATTTCGTCATCTGTCAGTTTTGTAGAAGAGGTGATAGTAATACTCTGTTCTTTGCCGGTTCCCATATCTTTTGCGTGTACATTTACGATACCGTTGGCGTCAATATCAAATGTAACTTCGATCTGAGGGATTCCGCGCGGAGCAGGAGGAATACCGGTCAGCTGGAAACGTCCCAGCGTAGTGTTTCCGGAAGCCATTTCACGTTCACCCTGCATTACATGAATGTCTACAGCTGTCTGATTGTCTGCTGCTGTAGAGAAGATCTGGCTCTTCTTTGTCGGAATAGTTGTATTTCTTTCAATCAGCTTTGTCGCTACACCGCCCAGTGTTTCAATAGACAGAGACAGCGGAGTTACGTCCAGAAGCAGTACATCGTTTACTTCTCCTGTCAGTACGCCTGCCTGAATTGCTGCACCGATTGCAACACATTCATCCGGGTTGATGCCCTTGAACGGTTCTTTTCCTGTTACTCTCTTAACTGCATCCTGTACAGCCGGGATTCTTGTAGATCCGCCTACCAGAATAACCTTGGAAAGGTCATTGTTTGTTACACCTGCATCGTTCATTGCCTTCTGCATCGGCTCAATTGTCTTCTGAACCAGATCGGATGTCAGCTGGTCGAACTTGGCTCTTGTCAGATCCACGTTCATGTGCAGTGGACCTTCCTGATTTACAGTGATAAACGGCAGGTTAATATTTGTAGTCTGTGCACTTGACAGCTCTTTCTTTGCCTTTTCTGCAGCTTCTTTCAGTCTCTGCAGTGCCATTTTGTCATTTCTCAGATCGATACCGTTTTCTTTTGCAAAGGTATCTGCCAGATAGTTAAGGATGGCTTCGTCAAAGTCATCACCGCCCAGCTTGTTGTTTCCGCTTGTAGCCAGTACTTCAAATACGCCGTCACCCAGTTCCAGAATGGATACGTCAAACGTACCGCCGCCCAGGTCATATACCAGAATCTTATGCTGTGCTTCATCCTTATCAAGACCGTATGCCAGGGAGGCTGCTGTAGGCTCGTTGATGATTCTCTTTACATCAAGACCTGCAATCTTTCCGGCATCTTTTGTCGCCTGTTTCTGGCTGTCAGTGAAGTATGCAGGTACTGTGATAACTGCTTCTGTTACAGTTCCGCCCAGATAGCTTTCTGCATCTGCCTTGAGCTTGCTGAGAATGATAGCAGAAATGTCCTGCGGTGTGTACTTTTTGTCATCAATAGAAACCGTGTAATCTGTACCCATGTGTCTTTTGATGGATGCGATGGTTCTGTCCGGATTTGTGATAGCCTGTCTTTTTGCAGTTTCACCAATCAGACGTTCACCATTCTTTGCAAATCCTACAACAGACGGTGTTGTTCTGTTTCCTTCCGCATTAGCGATTACAACAGGTTCTCCCCCTTCCAGCACTGCTACGCAAGAGTTGGTTGTTCCTAAGTCTATACCTATTACTTTTCCCATATTAATCTCTCCTTTACAATATATTCTAATTTATTTTATTTTAATGATTAGCATTTTCAGCCTGCCACCCGTACCATTGATGGACGGATTACTTTGCCGTTTAAAGTGTATCCTTTCTGCATAACGCCGGATACCTTCCCGCTTTCATATTCATCTGTGTCTTCATTCATGACTGCATTATGAAAGTTCGGGTCAAAATCTTCTCCCAGTGCGGGAATTTCTTTGAGTCCGGATTTTTCCAGAACATCGAGGAATTGTTTAAAAATCATTTCCATTCCTTCATGAAAACTCTTATCCTCTCCCTCATATTCCAAAGCCCGTTCAAAATTATCAAGTACAGTCAGAAGTTCAGTTGCCAGTTTTTCATTGGCGTAGGAATAAATATCGCTTTTTTCCTTCTCCACTCGCTTTTTATAATTCTGAAAATCTGCCATCAGCCGCATGTAACGGCTGTTTTCGTCTTCCTGCTTTTCTTCTTGTTTTTCTTCTTTTGACTCTTTCTCAGAGTCTGCAGCCTCACA
>CAUWJW010000277.1:0-2622 GCA_963558985.1 uncultured Clostridia bacterium
CAGGGAAGATAACGTGGACATCGATGCAGACAAGACCAAAAGCACTACTAAACCGATAAGCACATCCGGAAGATTAGAAATCATCGTTGGAATAATCACATCGAATCCCTCTGCCTCAACATTAATCTGATCTCCGAACAAACGTCCGAACCCACCCAGGAAGTAACAGCCTCCTGCCACGATAATTGCAAATATGGTAGAAATAATCGTTCCCTTGTGTATCGCTCTCTCACTTTCAATGGCGTAAAATTTCTGTACCATTTGCGGAAGTCCCCAAGTTCCTAGGGATGTCAGAAGTACCACCCCCAGCAGGTTAAGCGGATCCGGTCCAAAGAAAGAAGCAAATACGCCCGGCGTTGTGCTTACAGCCGGATCTTCTACCTGTGCCAGTCCGTCAAGGGCTGCCATAAAGCCGCCTTTGCTCATCAGGACAGCAGCAATAACAGCAGCAATACCAAACAGCATAATAATTCCCTGAATAAAATCATTAATCGCTGTTGCCATGTAACCGCCTGCAATGACGTAAACTCCGGTCAGCACCGCCATAATCAGGATGCACACAGTATAGTCGATATGAAATGCCATACCGAACAGTCTGGAAAGACCATTGTATAAAGATGCAGTATAAGGAATCAGAAAAACAAAAGTAATTACAGATGCTCCTATTTTCAGTGCGTTACTGTCAAACCTGGCGCCGAAAAATTCCGGCATTGTAGCAGAATCCAGATGCTGAGTCATAATGCGGATTCGCCTTCCTAAAATCACCCAGGCCAGCAATGAGCCGATCAGAGCATTTCCAACACCAATCCAGGTAGATGCAATTCCGTACTTCCATCCGAACTGCCCTGCATACCCAATGAAAATAACAGCAGAAAAATACGATGTCCCATAAGCAAAGGCTGTCAGCCACGGTCCCACCGAACGGCCTCCCAGCACAAATCCATCCACATCGGAAGCATGTTTCCTGCAGCGGATGCCAATCGCGATCATAATCGCAAAAAAGACACATAACATTAAAATTTTGACAAACATAGTTTTTTCCATCCTTTCTTTCTTTGAAGGACAGACATAAAAAAACTGCCCTCCGAACTATGTTCAGAGGGCAGATTATTCCGCGTTACCACCTCTGTTCACTGTATCCTCACAGATACAGCCTCACTGAGTTCCTTATGAAACTCGCTCACTATAACGGGTGAACCCGTTCCGGCCTAATTGGAAAGCTGCTTAGAAGCTTCCTCTCCGTTCAGCGGACTGCTCTCAGAAGGTATTCAGTCTGTTTCTTTCCTGCGCCTCTCACCACCTGGCAACTCTCTGTTGGCTCTCTACAGACTTACTCTTTTCCAGTCATCGCATTTTGAATAATTATGCCATATTTTTTTATTTTAGTCAAGCGGTTAAATTTCTTTTTTGCGTCCGATTCCCGCAAGAACTTCCTTCAGCTGCTGGATACTGATGGGCTTTGCCAGATGGCCGTCCATACCCGCCTTCTTTGCTCTTTGCACATCTTCCGAAAAGGCATCGGCTGTCATAGCAATAATCGGCAGCTCCCGCATATCGTCTTTTTTCAGACTGCGGATCTTCCCTGCCGCCTCATATCCATTCATAACCGGCATTTGAATATCCATAAAGACAAGGTCATAATAGCCTGCAGGATGATGCTCCACCATATCCACTGCCTGTTTCCCGTTTTCTGCCAATTCCGGATTCACTCCCAAAAACTTAAGCATCTCACAGGCAATCTGCTGATTAATTTCATTATCTTCCACAAGGAGCACTTTTAAATAAGAAAAATCCTCTCCCGCATCCTGCGTTTTTTCCTCCTGCACAGTATGGCTCTCAACAGTCCTTTCCTGAACCATCTCCAGCACAACTGTAAATCTGGATCCTTTCCCATACTCGCTCTCTACCTTTATGTCCCCGCCCATTTGCTTCACCAGACTCTTTACAATCGTCATACCCAGACCTGTCCCGGAAGTTTTGCTGATCCGTGAATCATCTGCTCTGCTGAAAGGCTCAAAGATATGCGCCAGATATTCCGGTTTCATACCGATCCCGTTGTCTTCTACTGTAATCCGATATGTCCCCACATGCTTTTTCGGCTGCCCCGTCTCCTCTACAGTAAAGCGGATTGTCCCATTTTGCTGCGTATATTTGCAGGCATTTTCCAGTATGTTGAGTAAAACCTGACGCAAATGCTGCTGATCTGCTGTAACACAGCTATGTAAATCGGGCTGCATATAAATTTGAAGGTCTTGAGATTTTTTCTCCGCCGCAGGCTGCACCATAGAAATAATATCCTGTACCAGCTCCCGCAAGTCAAATTCTGCCTCTTCCAGAGTCAGGGTTCCGCTCTCTATACGGCTCACATCCAGCACCTCATTAATCAGCCCCAAAAGATGATTTCCTGAAGCCTGAATCTTTTTCAGGTAGATCTCCAGCTTCTCCTTATTTTCAAGCTCCAGCAGCGCCAAAGCCGTCAGCCCCAAAATTGCATTCATCGGTGTACGGATATCATGGCTCATCTTGGAAAGGAAGTCACTCTTTGCCCGGCTGCCATCCTCTGCCTTATGCAAAGCCTCTTCCAAAAGCTTCTTTGCCTTGCGCTCCTTCTTCAGATGCTCT
>CAUWJW010000278.1:0-2601 GCA_963558985.1 uncultured Clostridia bacterium
AGGTCTTGGATACAACTCCTGTTACGGTTGCTTTTGCAATGCTTGCTGCCTTGATAGCAAATGTCTGGCTTACGGAACCTGTGTAGAAGCTTCCGCTCTTAGCTGCCACAGTTACTGTTGCAGTACCGACTGCAGTGTTGTTGCTGTAGATGACAGTGTATTCTGTATCTGCAACTACATCGCCTGTCTTATCAGTTACGGTTACGCTCGGCTCTACTGCGCTTCCTGTGTAAGTCTGATCTGCTACTGTGATCTTAGCGTTTTCCAGTGCTCCTACGTTCTTCTGGAAGTCTGCCAGTGCAGCTACCAGTGCTTCGTATGTAGCAGCTTTGAATCCATCGATTTTATCAGTAGTAATGTACTTGTCGTCAATGTACGCTTTCAGTTCAGCGATTTTAGCTGCATCTGTTTTTGACAGTTCTTTTGTTACATCAATCTTGGCAGCTTCTGCATACAGTTTAGTTGTATAAGTTGTCATTAGAACATCAAATGTTTTACGATACTCATTCAGAGTGGCTGCGTTAGTTACCTCCACCTTTTGCGCATCAGTGAGAGCTTCATATGCTTTTTCTGCCTGTGTCAGCGGTCCAAATACTGCATCTACATCTGCCTTTGCGGTAAATTCTTTCGGCTGTGCAGGCAGTGCCTTAATCGCATTGATTACAGTCTGTGCTGCATTTTTTGCTTCCATTTCAAGAACTTTTTTTGCTGCCGCAGTATAGTTTTTGTAATAAGAAGCGTAGCTTGTATTTTCCGAGAGTGCAGTCTGTGCACCTTTTGCCAGTGCTTCAAATGCAGCGTAAGCATCTTTTACCTTTTTCACTGCTGCCTCATCTTTCAGATCCAGTGTTGCTGCATCTGGAATCAGCATCATCAGCTTAGCAACTTCCGGAATTTTAGCCGCGCTTACCACATTGGCTTCTGCAATCAGCATTGCCGCATATGCTTCTTTTGCATCTGTAACAGTACCGACTGTAACGCCATCTGTTACCATCTTTTTCTGGTCTGCATTTAGTTTTTCATAAGCAGCTCTTGCTTCTAGTGTTTTTACTTGATACGTATCATTTACTACGTTTGTATCTTTAATGTTTTTAAGTTTACCACCGACTGCGGTTTTTGCATCTTCAATAGCTTTTACAGCATCAACAAAAGCTTTGATTACTGTTTCATCTGTTGTGTTCATCTTAGTTGCCTGACTATATGCACTTGCCAATGCTGCTTTTTCTTCTTTTGTAAATTTATTAGCCAGTGCAGAGTTAAAGCCAATCAGAACTTCATATTTTGCATATGCATCTAATACTGCAGCTTTTTCTGCAACTGTAATTGTTGCTGGAAGTTTTGCAATCACATCTTTGACCGGCTTTACTGCTTCAGCGATAGCTGCCTCATCTGCCTTTCCATTTGGCAGAAGTTTTTCTCTCATAGTCGCAACAGCAAAATCCAATTTTGCTTTATCTTTAGAAGATATTAAGCTATTATCAGTCAACTCATCATATGCTTTTTTTGCAAGCAGAATTGTTGCTGCATCTGCCGCATTTGTTCCTGCAGGCAGCGTATCCAGCATTGCCTGTACTTTTTCTGCTGCATCTAGTTTTTTCTGGAAAGCATCAATATTAGTTTTAGCAGTACTTAATCTAGCTACATCACTTGTAAGCTTACCATCATCTTGTAAGCCTGTTGGCAAGTTATCAAACGCACGCTGTCCTGCTTCATAAGCTGCTTTAATCTTTGCAAAATTATCTTTGGTAATAGCCGTAGTACTATCTACTTTTGCCAAAATAGCAGCTGCATCTGTTACCTGCTGCTCAAAATCTGTTTTTGCTTTTTCGGCAAGTAATAAGGTTGAATAGTTTCCGACCTTTTTCTGTAATTCTTCCTTTGTGGAATAATCTGTTTTCGAAATGTTATCATATGCAGTTTTTGCTGCACTAATTTTTGCATTATTGTCACTGCTGTCACCATTATCATAGTTCAAATCAGTTACATCTTTAATTTCTGCGATTGCAAGAACTGCAGCTTTTACAGCTTCAGCATCCGTATATGTCTCCAGTGCATCTTTAAAAGTAGATTCTGCAAGAGACTTTATTGCTGCCAAGTCCAGTTTATCAGCTGCGAGGGCTTTGTACATTTCACTATCAGAAGAGCCTAACGTTCCATTAGTAATTGTACCTGTACCATAAAACCCTTCTGCAGTCGTTTTTAAGTTTTCAATAGCTTTTAATGTTTTATCCGTTGCATCTGCCGGCTCAATTTCAGTCTTTAACAGACTCATTTCATCGTCCAGCTTGCTCATACGAAGTTTCCACTGCACTTCCACTAATCCCTTCAGCTGTTCTACCAGTGTTTTTACTGAAGCAATATCCGTAGGATTAAGCTTATTGTATTCTGCGCATGCGTTTCCAATTGCAACATCCATTGCTGAGCTGTACTTATCTACAGTGGTTGTACCTCCTAACGCTTCCATGGCTGTTTCAAAGTCTGTAGTGGCCCTTGCACTCGCTACTTTTTCTAATTTTTTTACGGTACTAACATCCTGTGCGCCTTCTGTCGCAGAGACGGTAGCCGGTACCATCGTTGCCACCATGACCAGAGAAGTCACAG
>CAUWJW010000279.1:0-2564 GCA_963558985.1 uncultured Clostridia bacterium
AGCTGGCGAATGTAATACGGACTGTTTTTTACATGACAGTGATTATTGAGCTTGCAGGAGCTGTGTTGAGCTATCCGGTTTTTGTGCATGAATTCGGTGCGGAAAAAGCAGTAGGGATCAGTGTATTCCATTCAATAGCTTCCTTTAATAATGCCGGATTTGACCTTATGGGAAATTATAAGAGTCTGATGGACTACCGGGGGAACAGCTGGCTGTATTTTGTGACGGAGGTTCTAATTATTCTGGGTGGTCTTGGCTTTTTCGTAATTAAAGAGCTTTTGTCAGGGAAAAAAGTGCGGCACTGGTCTTTGCATACAAAAGTAGTTCTTGTGACAACTGTCGCACTTCTGGCAGGCGGTGCTGTACTTTTAAAGCTGGCAGATCATCAGCAGCTTTCGTGGGGGGATGCTTTTTTTCACAGCGTGTCAGCAAGGACCGCCGGATTTGCAGGTGTGGATATCGGAAGTCTGACCATGGCCGCTAATATGGTGCTGATGGTACTGATGTTTATCGGAGCATCACCGGGATCTACAGGCGGCGGAATCAAAACAACGACTTTCTTTGTACTGCTAAAAAAAATGAGCAGTGTGACTTTTCATAAGCATTGTGGCGCTTTTAAACGGACGATACCGGATAATACAGTGGCAAAGGCATTTTTGATCTGCAATATGGGGGCTTTTGTGATTCTGGTTACAACCTTTTGCATCTGTTTGCTGGAGCCGGAATTTTCTTTTTTGGAAATTCTTTTTGAAATTGTCAGTGCCTTTTCAACAACAGGTCTTTCTATGGGTGTTACGCCGCAGCTGTGTGATACAAGTAAGATTCTGATTGGGATTGTTATGTTTATTGGGCGGCTGGGACCGCTGACTATGGCGACTGTTTGGTTCAGCCGGGAGGTGCCGGCTGCTGCTTATTCGCAGGAAGACATTACAATAGGTTGATCGTTTAGTAGGAGGGAGTATGAGTAAAAAGCGTGGTTCAGGATTTGGGATTATTGGTCTGGGTCGTTTTGGTATGGCTCTGGCCAGACAGCTTGCGGAAGCAGGAGCAGATGTTGTGGTGATTGATGGAGATGAATCTAAGCTGCGGCAGATTCGAAGTTATGTGCAGGAGGCTTTTCGCGTAGGAAAGCTGACAAAGGAAGCTTTGGAGGAAACGGGCATCGGAGAATGTGAAACGGTGATTGTCTGCATTGGTGAGAAAATTGATGTGAGTCTGCTGACTACATTAAATGTATTAAATCTAGGGGTATCCCGGGTGATCTCCAAGGCGGACAGTGTTGAGCACGGAATGATTCTGGAAAGGATCGGCGCTGAGGTTGTGCGCCCTGAACTGGAGACAGCCATTCGTCTGGCGGCTGTTTTGCTCGGATCAAAGGCGCTGGACTTCATGCGCCTTAATGATAACCATGTTGTTTCCGAGATAAAGGCAGGAGTGCATCTGGCCGGCTCTAATTTGAATGACCTGCCTTTGGAGCGCTACGGCCTTAAGCTGGTGGCACTGGAAAAAGAGCCGGACTGCACGATTACTGAACTGGAAGAGGATTATGTGATGGAAGCGGAGGACGCTTTAGTCGTGCTTGGAAAATTTGAGGATGTTGAGCGCTTTGAGCGCCGCATTGTGCGGGAGGGAAAAGATGGATAATCTGCAAGTTGTTGTCTTTGTTTATGAATTTCAATGAATAATCATTACATTTTTATGTTTTTTGTGAAGAATTGTGTAAAAAAGTCGACACATGATTGACAAGCGGCCATAAGCGTGGTATATTTACGATGTGATTGTTAGTAGAAGGAGTTTTATGAATTACCTGTGATTTACAGGGGCATAAATCTTCTCAAACCCAGTAAAACCAACGAATACAGGAGGAATGATTTATGAAGAAAAAATTAATTGCTGCTGTGACTTCTCTGGTCATGGTGGCAACGATGGTACCGGCTACCGTCTCTGCGACGGTGAAACCGGATGCCGCTAAAAGTGCTGTCACAAAAGCGGCAGAATCAGAAGCTGTTACTGCTGCAAAAGCAGCAATTGAAGCAGTTGCCGGTAAGGTAGCAGATCAGGATACACAAATCAATTACGAATCTGGAACAGCATTAAATAAAGCAAAGACTTTATATGACAATTTATCAGCAAATGATAAAGCCGCTTTGGGAGATGATCTTGCATCAAGACTCAATGTAGCACTGGCTTTATACAAAGGATATACAGATAAGATTGCAGAAGTTGAGGCCGCTATTAGTGCTGTTACAACGTTGCAAAAGGATGACGAAACAACTGAAGGTACTGCATACAAAAAAGCTCTTGATGCATACAAGGAAACTGTTGCAGAAGTTTCAAAGGAAAATGTTGATAGTCAAAGTGGAAAAATTACTGCAGCTGAAATGAATAATGATGCCTTGAAGGCAGCATTAAGTAAAACAGCAACTGCTAAAATGACAGATGCAGCGGCAGCATATACTGTAGTAACAGCAATTGACGGTGAAAAAGAAGAAATTACTCAGAGTAACTATACAACGAAGGACTTAGCAACCGTTAAAGGAAACTACAATAACTTGACTGCTGCC
>CAUWJW010000280.1:0-2563 GCA_963558985.1 uncultured Clostridia bacterium
AAAGTTCTGATCCGTTATCCCAAAGATGGATCTTCCTCCGGTTCCTGCCATTTCCGACAATTCATCACTGGTGCCGTATATCCGGTAGGTAACCTGATGTTTCTTTGCGTCTTTTTCTATTTTTTTACGGGTATTTTCCGATGTGTCTTCTGCGATAATCAACAGTTTGACTTTCTTTTTGTTCATTGCGAAAAGGCATGTGTTGTAACCCATAATCAGATTCCTTGATTTTTTCGCAAATCCCATATAGCTGTGAAGTTTACTTCTCATAAGCGTTTATATCCTGTAACAGTTTTTCCATTTGCTCCGGTGGAATCTCCATGCCCAGACTCCTTGAAAGTGCTTTGCGTTTCTGAGCTTTTTCCAGGCATTTTTCATCAGGACACAGGTACACACCTCTGCCTTTTGCCTTTCCTGTAGGGTCAAGGCTTACGCTGCCTTCATCCCCTGCAATGCGAATCAGCTCTTTCTTTGGTTTGGATTCCATACACCCGACGCATCTGCGCATCGGCGTCTTTTTCACGCCTTTATTACTGCTCTTCAATTTCAACGTTCTCCTCTTCCGGTGCTTCCTGCAGATCTGTTTCTGACTCTTTCAAATCAGCTTCTGTTTCCATGATCTCTTCTGCTGTTTCAAAAATTTCTTCATCAGCTTCATCTACTTCAACAATCTCTGTTTCCGGTGCGTTCTGTTCCATGCCGGCATACTGCGTATGGCTCTTTATATCAATCTTCCATCCGCAAAGCTTTGCTGCCAGCCTTACATTCTGACCCTCCTTGCCGATGGCCAGAGACAGCTGATAGTCGGGAACGATAACCATAGCAGATTTATCTTCTTCATCTATGATAACTTTTTCCACCTTTGCCGGGCTGAGAACGTTGCTGATGAGGATATGGGGATCATCGCTCCATGTAATGATGTCAATCTTTTCACCAAAAATCTCATCTACAATGTTCTGTACTCTGCTTCCTCTTGTTCCTACACATGCACCTACCGGATCTACTGTTTCATCTTCTGTATACACAGCAATCTTTGTTCTTGATCCGGCTTCTCTTGCAATACTCTTGATTTCTACAATGCCGTCTCCAATCTCCGGAACTTCCAGTTCAAAGAGACGTTTTACAAGGCCCGGATGGGATCTGGACAAAAATACCTGCGGTCCTTTTGTCGTCTTCTTCACATCCATAATATAGACTTTGATGCGGTCATTTATATCGTATTTTTCTCCCGGCACCCGTTCTGTTGCTGCCAGAATGCCCTCTGCTTTACCGATATTAACAAATATGGTCTCGTTACTGATTCTCTGCACGGTGCCTGTCATAATCTCGCCCTGCCTTGTAATATAGTCATCAAAGATCATGCCCCGCTCAGCTTCTCGGATTCGCTGCACGACTACCTGCTTTGCAGTCTGCGCTGCGATTCTTCCAAAGTCTCTTGGTGTCACCTGGTATTCCACCACGTCTCCCACTTCATAACGAGGATCAATCTCTAAGGCATCCTCCAGGGAAATCTCTACCAGATCGTCATCTACTTCTTCAACTACGTCTTTGCGCATGAAGACGTCGATATCCCCTTCTTCCCGGTCTATATTCACTCGGACATTCTGAGATGTGCCATAGTTTTTCTTGTATGCAGATACCAGTGCAGATTCAATGGCATCGATGAGAATGTCTTTGGAAATATCCTTTTCTTTTTCCAGCGCGTCGATCGCTTCGATAAATTCTCTGTTCATGTTCCTGTAACCCTCCTTACGTTAGAAAACAACTGCCAGATTTGTCTTTGCAACTTGTTCTGCGGGCAGTTCCAGTCTTTCGTTGTCTTCGTCTATGACGATAATTTTTCCATCCTGCAGTCCTTCCAATGTACCGAAGATTTGTTTCCGTCCCTTTTGAGGCTGATACAGTTTAATCTCCACCTGGCTTCCTGCATACCGTGTATAGTGTTCCTCCTTGAAAAGCTCCCGATCCAATCCGGGCGAGGAAACTTCCAGATAGTAATTCTGCGGGATAGGGTCTGTTTCATCCAGTCTTTCGCTCAGATATCGGCTGATTGTCTCACAGTCATCTGTGCTGATATAATTCTCTTCTTCCGGTGCATCTGCAGCCGGCACTTTGTCGATATACACCCGAAGGAACCAGTCCTTCCCTTCTTTTACAAATTCTACGTTATATAATTCATAACCGTTTTCTTTTAAAAAATCCTGCAGCTCTTCTGCTACAATGTCTTTTATCTTTTTCTTAGCCATTTTTCCCTTTCTTGTAAGGTCTCTTGATGAACAAAACGAAAGAGTGGGGTTCTCCCACTCTTACTCTTTACCTTCTAGTTTTACAGTTCTTTTTTATGTTATCACATATTTGCTTTCCTTTCAAGAGAAAATTCCTTAAGTTTCCTCAGTTTATCTCACATCTGTTATCCAAGCTGTGCAAATAATGACAGCTGGTCGGTCTCGGGCAGTCCTTCCAGAACGCCATGAGCACGCAGAGCTTCTACTGCAGTCTTGTTCAGCTTTGCCCGGGATACGGCCTCTTCAATGGTTTCAAACGGTTTTTCTTTGTATGCATC
>CAUWJW010000281.1:0-2551 GCA_963558985.1 uncultured Clostridia bacterium
GGTCTTGTTCCTCAATACCTTTTATCAGACCATGAAAGAATCCAAAACGAAAAAAGTGGCAAGAAGCATTGAAATCGCCTATGAAAAAAACAATCTGTCCGATTTTGTGGATCAGGTGGCGCAGATTGCCGAGAGCAGTGATATGTATATTTATATTACTTCTATGGATGGGGTTCCCTTTTTAATCTACGGCAGGGACAATCTGCCCCAGGATTATACGGAAGAAATGCTGCGCGTGCGCACAGAAATGGAGCAGAAGCATCAGAAGTCCGTCTCTATGCCCATAAAAAAAAGCACCAGCGGCGGGCATGAACGGCGTACGCTCGCCTGCGGAAGTCTCCTGCAGTCAAAAGATAAAACAGATATGATCGCCTATCTGTTTTCTCCCTTGTGGCCGGTCACTTCCACCATTGAAATTCTTACCAATCAATTGATTTATGTGACTGCGATTTCCCTTATACTGGCACTGCTTCTGGCTTTTTATCTTTCCACCAGGATTACGACACCTATCCGCAACCTTACAAAATCCGCCGGCCGTCTTGCGCAAGGTGAATACGGTATCGTTTTTAAAGGCGGACCTTACTCGGAATTGAGCAATCTTGCCGATACCCTCACCCGCGCTTCCATTGATCTGGAGAAGTCCAGCATGCTTCAGAAAGATCTGATTGCCAATGTTTCTCATGATCTGCGGACACCTCTGACGATGGTTAAGTCCTATGCGGAAATGATTCGAGATTTATCCGGCGATAATCCGGAAAAGCGAAATGCCCATCTTCAGATCATTATTGATGAAGCAGACCGCCTGAATTTGCTGGTAAACGATATGCTTACCCTTTCTCGCATGCAGTCCGGGGCAATCGTGATTAAACGAACCCGCTTTAACATCAAAGAAGCCGTAGAAGGCATTCTGCTTTCATACAAGCTGCTGATGGAACATGACGGATATCGAATCGATCTGGAGTGTCCTGACAATCTCACTGTTGAAGCAGATCCCGAGCGTATGAAGCAGGTCTTTTCCAATCTTATCAACAATGCCCTTAAGTTCTGCGGGGAGGATAAGACGGTCAAAGTCACGATTAAAAAAAGCGGCCGCTATGCCATGTGCCGTGTGCAGGATCACGGTGTGGGAATTCCCGCAGACGAGCTTCCACACATTTGGGAGCGCTACTATAAAGCCAGCACCAACATGGTCCGCTCTGCAAAAGGCTCCGGTCTGGGCCTTTCTATTGTAAAAGAAATTTTGTCACTCCACAAAGCGAGCTACGGAGTGGAAAGTGAAGAGGGCAAAGGCACCACCTTCTGGTTCCGGCTGGATATTCCTTAATATCCGGCCTTTTTACCTCATAAACCACTTAATGAACTTTAACTTTTTTTCAGTATATGGCGCATAACGGAAAGGAAGGTCTATCCGGTCTGATTGTTCCACCAGACTTTTGTAGTGGGTAAACGTATCAAATCCGCGTTTTCCATGATAGGCACCCATGCCGCTTTCGCCTACACCTCCAAATCCCAGGTAAGGAGAAGCCAAATGTATAATCGTATCATTGATACAGCCTCCTCCAAAGGAAATTTCACCTGTGATTTTATTTTTTACACTTTTCTTTTTCGTAAACAGATACAGCGCCAAAGGTGCCGGATGGCATTTTATCACATCTTCAGCCTCCTGCAGTGTATCAAATTCCAGTACAGGGAGAATCGGACCGAAAATCTCCTCCTGCATAAGGGGGCTGTCCGGTGCAACATCCGTAACGATGGTCGGCTCTATTCTGCAGTTCAGGTCATATCCTGCGCCACTCCGAATATTTTCACCTTCCAGCATGTCCATTAACCTCCGGAAGTGTTTTTCATTGATGATTTTTCCATAATCCGGATTTTCCAGAGGCTTTGGACCAAACTGCCTGCAGATTTCCTTCTCCATACAGGAAAGCAGCGCTTCTTTCTTACGCTTATGAACAAGAAGGTAATCGGGGGCTACACAGGTCTGTCCCGAGTTCAAAAACTTCCCGAACACGATTCTTCTTGCCGCTAGAGCAACGTCCGCACTTTCATCTACGATACACGGACTTTTTCCTCCAAGCTCTAAAGAAACCGGCGTCAGATGGCGCGCAGCTTTTTCCAGAACTGTGCGCCCTGCTTCTTTGCCTCCTGTAAAAAAGATATAGTCAAACTTTTCTTCCAAAAGTCTGCTGTTTTCTGCTCTGCCCCCCTGTACCACCGTCACCAGCTGCGGCGGGAAGGTCTTGCGGACCAGCTGTGCCAAAACGCGCCCCGTTGCTGCCGCTTCTTTTCCAATCTTTAAAATTGCAGTGTTTCCTGCTGCCAGCGCATCCACTAAAGGTCCTACGGTCAAAAGGAAGGGGTAGTTCCATGGGCTCATAATAAGAACAGTGCCGTAAGGACAGGGCTTTATACAGCTTTTAGCCGGAAAATGCGCTAAAGGGGTACGCACTTTCCGCATTTTTGCAAACTCCGTCAAGTGTTTTTGCATGTAGCGAATCTCACTGAGCACCATGCCCACTTCACTCATGTACCCTTCTGCCTCGCTTTTTCC
>CAUWJW010000282.1:0-2525 GCA_963558985.1 uncultured Clostridia bacterium
CGGATTTTCCATCTCGCTTTTTATACTGCTTCCATGAATTGGAATATGCTCCCGGTCATCTGTAATATATCCCAGGTAGTCAAACTCGCATACATATGCGCTTTGCTGTAAAGAATCTCTGAAATTCTCACCATTTTTCCTCAGTTTGTTCAACTGTGAGAATATTTTTTCCGTTTCATTATATTGCACTTGAATCACACTGTTGAATCTTCCCTGTATCTGTGTGTCCATTTCTGATGTGTACATCGTACTGATGTTCACTACCGCTTCTTTTGTAACATGATTCATAATATAGGCCATCACAGAAAAGATGCAAATGCACAAAATAATGGACACACTGAACCCGACATATAAGATTCTCTTTACTTTTATCCGATCTTTTTCCATAATCTATATTTTCTGTTCTACCATGCAGCACAAACAAATGGTATCCAGCACCTCCATAAAGTTCATCTCTGCGGATGCCAGCGCTACAGCGCTTAGTTTACTGTCATCTCCTGCTTCTGCTTCTCTTTGCAGATAACTTCCTGCAGCCACAGCAAGCCGGCAATGGGGAGCTTCTGCAGAAACACATCCGCCGTCTTCCTTCGGTTCCCATTTTTCTGCTGTATCAATCAGAAGCTCTGCCAGCTGAGCTGCCGGCTCTTTAGACAATGCCAGCAGCCCCGCAACAACAGCTGCATTGTGGGAATCAAAGGTCCGATCTTTTTTGCATAAAGCCTGATATACCTTAATCGCGCGTTCACACAGCGCAATATCATCTACTTGAAACAATAGAATTATACTGGCAATCTCCTGCAGCCTACTTTTGCCTGGCATCCATTTTTGAAGCAATTCCCGAATTCTGTGCATCCTTTGCTGAAATTCCGGCACTTTGATACCTGAAACAGATAAAAGAATCGCTTCCGTCCACCCTCTGGAATCTGTCTGTCCGAAATAAAAACCAGCTATATTCTTCTGCAGAATTTTCATTCTCTTGCAGATGGCATCGATATCCTTCCCTTCCTGATTTCCGGCCAGGTACCATGCTGCAATCATTCTTTCTTCACCCGGAGGAAATTCCCACTCCTCCAGTTTTTCTTCACAAACAGATATCGTTTCATCCGGCGCTTCCAGTTCCTTCTTTATCTTAAGGCAGTGTTTAAAAAATCGATCTGCCCTTTTTTGAAATTGTTCTTCCACTTCAATCTCCTGTTATTTTAATCTGGTTCCATCTTCAAAAGCGTTTCCGGCTTTTTCTCCCAATTTCAAATAATCGCTGTGCACCGGATCAAACACAATCGGCTGCAGTTTTCTCGGATCTATCATTCCGTTTTCATCCAGTACGCTGTCATCTGCGCTTACATTAACAATTTCCCCTATAAGACAGCAGGACTCGGCATCATAACTTATCAGACTGCACTCAACTGCCATAGGAAGTTCCTGAATGAGAGGTGCATCTACAAATTGAGACTTAACAGCATGGAAACCTGCTCTCTCAAATTTGTCCGGCACATCATTTGCCGATACGATCCCCACATAATCACACTCTGTCACATGAGCCGCATCTGCCATATGAACAGTAAAGGCCTTCCTCTTTTGAAGATTGCTGACTGTTTTATGCTCCGGACTCAAACAGATGGATATCCTGGTATCATCGCTGATGCCTCCCCATGCGGCGTTCATTGCATCAGGAGTCCCCTTTTCATCATAAGTTCCTATAATAAATACCGGCTGCGGATACGTCCACGGTTTTGCTCCAAAATTTTTCCTCATTGTAACATCCTCCTTTTCGTTGTTCCTTCCTTTAATTTATTATGATACCTTATTTTTTCTGTAATTTCAAAAAAATTTTCAAATTTATCTATGATTTTCCTCTTATTTTTCCCAAAACATGGTATACTTTTTTCATGAGTATGATATATCTTTCCAAAACTGCATCGCCTGTTCTGATCCAGTGCATCAGAACACTGGGACATTCCATTAAACTCCTGCCGGTCACCTGCAGAACATACGACCCGGTCTCTTCTCATCCGGATCTGTATATGTGCAGTCTGGGTCCCGGCCGCAGGGTCTTTTTTGGCTGTCCTGAGAAGCTGGGATACGCCTATCCCCAAAATATCATCTATAATGCCACTTGTACCGGCCGTTTCTTCATCCATAATCTGAAGTTTACAGATCCTCTCCTTCTGGAAGCTGCCTCTTCTATGGAACAGATCCATGTTTCTCAGGGTTACACCAAATGTAATATGGTTGTCATCGATGAAACTTCTGTTATTACATCAGATGAAGGGATCTTCCGCGCATGCCGGGACAGGCTGAATGTACTTCTCATCCGCCCCGGTCATGTAAAGCTCCGCCGGTTTCCTTACGGTTTTCTGGGAGGGGCCTCCGGACGGGTGGGAGAGACAATTCTATTTAACGGCGATCTTTCGGCACATCCGGATTACCAGCCTATTAAATCCTTTGTCCGTGCCCGCGGGCTGGATCTTATCTTTTTCAAAGAATATGAATTGGAGGATATCGGAAGTATCATTGAAGATATC
>CAUWJW010000283.1:0-2457 GCA_963558985.1 uncultured Clostridia bacterium
GTAATTTTGAATATTAATAAGAAGAAGTCTTCTGAGATTATGGGGGAGGAGTGTATTCCTCTGGCTGGGAAACGGACAATTTTGGAGCAGGTGGGAGGGCTGTCTTTTGAGATTTCGCCCCTGTCTTTTTATCAGGTGAATCCGGTGCAGATGGAAAAGCTGTACGATAAGGCTTTGGAGTATGCGGGACTGACGGGAAAGGAGACGGTTCTGGATCTGTACTGCGGCGTCGGGAGCATCGGGCTTTATTGCGCCGGTCAGGCAAAGGAAGTGCTGGGAATCGAGTCGGTGCATAATGCGGTTCTGGATGCGAATCGGAACGCGGTGATCAATGGGATTGTGAATGCGCGCTTTGTGTGCGGGAAGGCGGAAGAGGAGCTGCCGCGTCTTCTGCGCTCGGATGATGCAGAGTCGGCGGAGGCGCGGGCTGTGAAGTCTGCTGATGTGGTGATCCTGGATCCTCCCCGGGCCGGGTGCAGGCAGGAGCTTTTGGATGCTGTGGCAGAGGCTGCGCCTGAGCGGATTGTTTATGTTTCGTGTGATCCGGCTACGCTGGCAAGGGATGTGAAGCTGCTGGGTCTTTTGGGATATGATTTTGTGGAGGCAACGCCGGTGGATATGTTTCCGTGGACGGGGTGTGTGGAGACGGTAGTTCTTTTGTCCAGAAAAACTCCGGATGATACAATAGAGATCGACTTGGACTTGGATGAGCTTGATATTACCTCTGCTGAGTCAAAGGCTACCTATCAGGAAATCAAAGATTATGTGTTGAAAGAATTTGGCTTAAAGGTTTCGACTTTATATATTTCCCAAATTAAACGCAAATGTGGTATTGATGTAGGAGAGCATTATAATATTTCCCAAAAAGAAAATCAGAAAGTGCCACAATGCCCGAAAGAAAAGGAAGATGCTATTCGTGCTGCTCTTAAAAATTTTGCAATGATCTAAAGGTCATTGCTGATTTAAAGGAGGCATAGCATACGAAGTCAATTTTTGAAGAAATGGGCGGTACATATACGCTCAGAGCAGATGGAATGTATTATCCGGATCTCACAATCCCGGAAGAAGAACCGCATTACGGCAAGTACGGCAGAATGCGTCTGCGTCATCTGAAAGAACATCATAAGGTATTGTATAACACACTTTTGCTGGACGGAGAACTGGTCAAACATCTGAATGAGGTAGATGATACCGCTAATCAGAGAATGGAGTTTCTGACCCTGCAAATGCAGGAGCATCAGGGCGTAAATGAAGCATTAAAGGTTCGTGATCAGATGGGCTGGGTAGGTGCTTGCAATAACATCCGAAATGCGGCAGAAGAAATTGTGTTGAGTGAACTGATTTATAGTTAAGGGTATATTAACTCAAAACTGAATAATGATATAAAACGCCAGTACTGGCATCTGCTTTAGATGCTTGTACTGGCGTTTATTTGATATATGGCATTACAAAAGAGGACTCTAATCTGTTGGTAACATATTCTGCTGCTCAATCAATGCATCTATGATCTTGCTTACAGTTATCAACGTGGTTGCATTGCATTGTTTCAACTTATCAGCAATTTCAGCATTGATTATGCTGTCACACTTTGCATAAGGTGTATCAAGTAAAAAGAAATCAAAATCCTTTTCCAAGACAAAAGCTAATTTTAAGAGCATTGCCAAGGATACTTTGGTCTGTCCTACTTCAACATGGCTCATATGATTGTTCGAGCAACCAACCAACTCCCCTAAATCTGCCTGACTATAACCCTTTTCCAGTCGTGCAGTTTTGATTCGCTGACCAATTTTCACATAATCAATTTCCGGTTGCATTTCAATCACCTCCATGCTGTTCTAATCTATTTTAATTATAGATTCTGCCCAATTTTTCAACAACCAACTATAAATGCATATTGCATTTATAGATGCAATATGATAAAATTTTATAGGCAATTTGCACTGAATGATAGAAACAAAAAAACCGAAAAAACTCTGTGCGAGACTTTTTCGGGTCGTATAAACAAAAAAATTCGTAGAGTATCTTACTCCACGAACTGATTACTGGCAACTATTTACACCACATTCGCTTATATTATAGAGATTCTATCTGATTTTGTCAATATCCTTTGCGATTTTTCTTTGTCCGTTAACTAGGATTCGGAATTTTTGTTATTCGTTTTTCACGATTAGCCGTCAGAATTATAGTCATAAGGAAAGGAGGTTACGCCTTATGCCAAGAAAAGGTGAAAATATTTATAAAAGAAAAGACGGTAGATGGGAGGGACGATACATCAAGTCACGAACCTGTACCGGGAAAATAGTGTATGGCTATGTCTATGCAAAAACTTATCGTGAAGCCAAGGCCAAATTACGAGAACATAATCCATCACATAATCCCCAACTAGTTGTATCAGTTACAACGTAAACGGTAAATAGTCCGTGCCTTGTAATAACAAAAATGCTCACTTGAATGTGA
>CAUWJW010000284.1:0-2453 GCA_963558985.1 uncultured Clostridia bacterium
ATAAAAAGGCAGCTGCCTTTTTTCTGGATACAGCTTCTATCAATGATGCAGATTATTCTATTGCAAGGTCCCAATATTATATAAAAGCAAAAGACATCTCTAATTCTTCCGGAGAACTTTCTTGTCTAAAAGAACAGCTTGCTTTTCTTCATCAAAACCAGTCTGTCCGATGGGGTAATATTTTTTAATAAAGGTCTGTAACGAAAGCTGAAGTACCTTGGTTTTTTCCAATGTATTTCAGCTCTGTATCAATCTGTTAAAGCTTTTGGTATTTTCCGCATCGATCCTGAAAGGCGCCTATTTTTTCTCCATCATGAAAAAGGCATACAACTCTGCACGCATTTGGACAGTCTGTGCATCTTTCTTCTCTGATATCAGTTTCAAGGGTTCCTCTGGAAAGTCCTTTAAACTTTGTCTTTTCTTCCGGATTGGATTCGGAGGCAAGCAGTGCCGCCCCATAGGCTCCCATAATTTTATGTTCTTCCGGCACGAGAATTTCTGCATTCAAAGCTTCCTCAAAAGCTACCTTCAGTCCTTTGTTTGCTGCCACTCCACCCTGAAAACAAATTTTAGGCAGAAGCCGCTTTTTTTGAGCTACATTCGATAGGTAGCTATTTACTAACGCTCTGCAAATACCAGCCAAAAGATTTTCTTCTGAAACTCCCATTTGCTGCTGATGAATAATATCTGATTCTGCGAAAACTGCACAGCGCCCTGCAATGGAAGCCGGTTTTTTTCCTTTGAGGGCTTTATCTCCGAAGTCTTCAATACGAATACCCATTCTTTCTGCCTGTCGGTCTAAAAAAGATCCTGTCCCGGCCGCACAGACTGTATTCATAGCAAAATCTGTGACCAAACCCTCCTCTAAAAGAATCAGTTTTGAGTCCTGCCCGCCAATTTCAATCACAGTCCGAATTTCAGGATCGATCTCTGCTGCAGCCCTTCCATGTGCTGTGATTTCATTTTTCACAACATCAGCTCCTATAAAGGCTGCCGCCAATCCTCTGCCGCTTCCTGTCACTCCCGCTTTACGGATGGTTTTTGAATCGAAGTTTTCTTCCAGTTCTCTAAGTCCCTGACGAATTGCGGTCAGCGGCCGTCCCTTTGTTTTTAAATATAACTGTTCTTGTATTTTCCCTTTTTCATCAATCATTACAAGATCTGTACTGATTGATCCAACATCAATTCCCAGATAATACACGTTTTTTCCTTTCCAGCATATCTACAAATGCTTCTATTCGTGTGTCGTAACCGGCTGTCCCCCTCATTTCATCATAAATCAGATGGAGAACGTTCAGGCCCATATCTTCTTCCATAACCTCACTTACTGCTTTTGCAACTATTTCCGGCATGCAGCCTGCAGGCATGATTTTAATAATACCGTCTTCTTTTGTTTTTCTCATTTCTGCTACGGTTTCTTTGGCATATCCTCCGATACTGTACGGCAAATACTTGCCTTCTCTTTCTGGAAATTTTAAAAAAGTGTTTTTTATTGTGTGGTTCATCCACCAGCTGACAGTAACCGGCCGTTTCACTCGACATCCTAAAAGCATCAACTGTTCTTCCAGATTCCGGTTTGCTGCTGATTCTATTGAGGTATAAATTTCTCCTGTTATGAGTATTTTTACCGGGTCTTTCTCCCAAAAACAAGGTATCTGTTTTAGTTCCTTACGGTATTTTCTAATTATGTGAAACCCTTGTGCCAAATTCTCCTGCCGGCTTAAGGCTTCTCTGCATTCTCTCATAAGTCTGACACATGCTGCAGGCTCCTTTGCATAACCTGCCCTATATTTCAGATCTGCTTCCAGCTGTTCCAATTTCTTCATCAGATGCATGCCTGCGGTCAGTGCGCGTATTGCTGATGCTGTACTTTTCGGGCTTTCCTTGCCGATTTCTTTTAATCGATGGCTCCATTCTCTGATTCCAATGGATTTAGGTGTGTCCAAAAGAACCCATTCCATCTGATAACCGATCCGGTCCAGAACCTCCTTCAGCAGTTCTCCATATTCTCCCAAGCGGCACGGCCCCACTGTAGCCGGCATGATAACACGCCTTGCACCTTTTTCATATGCCTGCATTAAATTTCCTGCCATAAATTTAAAAGGCAGACACATCTCTTCGGGTGCAGTACTGCTCCCCCTTTCCAGTGTTTGTTCTGAATTGACCGGGGGTACCGTAAAAGGAATCTCCAATTCTTTCAAAATAAGAGAGACAATCAGGTAAACCGGACCAAAATGAGGAAACGTCATTTTCATCGTTTTTTGCTCCTCTCTTTTAATACATCGCAGAAAGCTTCCAGCCTTGTATCAAATCCTGCCTCACCTCGCTGCTCATCAATTTTCAGCACCAGCATAGGCAGTCCCTGTAAATTGTTTTTTAACATCTCAATTGTAAAGGAATCGGTACCGCATGAAAAAGAAGAAACAAAGATTACTCCATCGATTCCGGTTTTT
>CAUWJW010000285.1:0-2442 GCA_963558985.1 uncultured Clostridia bacterium
TTTTACTGGGTTTGAGAAGGTTTATGCCCCTGCAAATCACAGGTAATTCATAATTATCCTGTGTATAGCCGAAATACATTGTAATCACTCAAATACAGGAGTTAGAAAAAATCGCAAAAAAGCACCCCAAAAACCGGAGTCAAAACAGCTGTAATGATTGAAAAATCAACAAATAAAGCTGATACAGAGGCGGATTTGGAAAATTTTTCATTTCAACAAAAAACAGTGGTTTTTCCGAACCTTTTTTTCAGGTAAATTACAAGTCAATATGAAGCTTATTTCTCGGGTGTTTCGTCTTTAAAATATCCTTTTGCTTGCTAGTCGTCACATGGGTATAAATTTGCGTAGTCGTAATAGAACTGTGCCCCAGGAACTGCTGTATGTAACGGATATCCACATCCGCTTCAAGCAGCAGAGTAGCAAACGAATGGCGGAACATATGAGGCGTTATATGAAGCGTAATCCCCGCCAGCTTGCAATACCGCTGAATCATCAGCCGGACAGACTGCTCAGACAGCTTATCATTGCGCAGATTAATAAAAAAATAGCCATTTCGTACAATTTCATGATGAAAAGCCTTTTCATACTTGCACAAAGCTTCCAGCGCAGCCTCATTTCCGATATGAAGGACGCGCTCCTTGGAACCTTTCCCGTATACACGAAGACTTCCGTCAGAAAGACTCACATCCTCGGATTTCAGGGAGCACAGCTCCGCAACACGGATTCCTGTAGCAAACAGCAGCTCAAGGACAGCAATATCCCGCAGAGTTGCCTTACGCAGATAAGACTTGGGCTTTGTATCAGCAAGTGCCTGATAGGCAGCAACAAAGAGTTGCTGAATCGTTTCCAGAGGAATCGTCTTGGGAAGCAGATGCGGCTCGCGAAAGCTGGTTTTAATTTTAAGGAAAGGATTTTCATCCAGAATATCCTCATAAACCAAATAATTGCAGAAGGCTTTCAGACTAGTCAGTTTTCGCTTGACGCTCTTGGGACGATATTTCTTGTGAAGCGCTGTCATATAATTGCTCAAATTGGTACGATTCAATTGCTGATCTGCGGAAGCCGCAAAAGTAAAAAACTGCATCAGGTCGATCTGATAAGCTTTCAGCGTCTGCGGGCTCAGTTTTTTCTGATAGCGACAGTAATTGAGATAGGTGTTCATCATTTTTTTCGTAATTTTCATATCAAATCCTCCTTCTTTCAAGTCAGGTTTAAGTCAGGCGTTCAAGCATCAATAATCATGTTGTCAAGGCGGATCGTCATGGCACCTGTATATTTTGCCGAACGGGGTGAAATTTTAAATATAAATTGAAGATTTAAAAAACTTGGTTAATTCCTAATTATAAAATTCGGGAGCACAATATGCAAGCCGTGCTCCCAAAATTAAACGAAAGACCTGCTTTGTCCCGGGCGGTTTTTTCTTTAAAAAACCAATTGCAATGCCTGATAAGATGTGATATAGTATACAGGCTGTAAGAACAGTAAATTATGCAAGGGTGATTTGATGCCTGAGCAGGAAAGAGGTGAAAGCATGAAGGAAGGAATCCATCCTGACTATAAGGAATGTAAAGTAACTTGCGCATGCGGTAACACATTTGTTACAAAGTCCACAATGGAAGAAATCCGTTTGGACGTTTGCTCAGAGTGTCATCCATTCTTTACAGGTCAGCAGAAATTTATCAACCGCGGCGGTCGTGTTGAAAAGTTCAAGAACAAGTACAACCTGGACTAAGCCGGAACGGAATGATTACTATCATAACCGGTTTTCAAGAAGTGCCCTGCCTGCAATATGCAGGGCATACCTTGAAAACCGGTTATTTTTTTATACCCGGACTTTATTTTCAAAAGAAAAAACAGGGAAAAACTTTATCTTTTTTTGAATTTTGCAGAATGCTTGCTTTTACTCCGGCAGATCCTTATTCTTGTAAAGGATTTTAACGTGATAGATGAAAGGGGAAACTATGTTTTTTCGGAAAAAAGGGAGCAGAGTGCAGTTTACAGAAACAGCCCTCAGGGACGGGCATCAGTCTTTAATGGCGACTCGTATGAGGACAGTGGACATGTTGCCTGCTGCAGAAATGATGGATCAGGTGGGATATGATGCAGTGGAATGCTGGGGTGGTGCCACTTTTGATGTGTGTATGCGTTATTTAAATGAAGATCCATGGGAGCGGCTGCGGCAGCTGCGCAAGAAGTTTAAAAATACAAAGCTGCAGATGCTTTTGCGGGGGCAGAATCTGGTGGGTTATCGCCATTATGCAGATGATGTGGTGGATGCCTTTGTGGCCGGAGCTGCCCGATGCGGAATTGATGTTTTCCGGATTTTTGATGCCTTAAATGATGTGCGCAATATGGAAAGAGCCGCAATGGCAGCCAGGAAGGCAGGGGCGCATGTTCAGCTTGCGATGGCGTATACGCTGGGTGAAGCCTACACTATGGAGT
>CAUWJW010000286.1:0-2441 GCA_963558985.1 uncultured Clostridia bacterium
GCTTCATTTGATATTTCTTCCACCGTAGCTGCCAGTTCTTCAACTGCGCTGGCCTGTTCTGTCGCACCCTGTGCAAGAGCCTGTGCACCATCTGATACCTGCGAAGCTCCCGCTGCAATCTGATCTGCACTTACATTAATCTGCAGGAGTACTTCTCTTAAATTCTTCTTGATTTGACGAATGGATTGAAGAAGGGATTCAAAATTTCCAACGTAAAGCTCCGGCGCTTGTGAATCTACAACAAAATTTCCTGCACCCATCTGTCCAAGCAGGTAATCAATATCCTTAATCATCCCACTCAAAGCATCCACGATAATATGTGTTGAAGATACCAGTTCCCCAACCTCATCCTCTCTTTTCAGGTCGGGAACAGGCGCATCTAAATCTCCCTGTGCCAGTAAATTCAAGCGGTCTGCACATGCCTTGATCGGCTGTCCGATCCCTACTGCCAGTTTTCTTGCAATCATTGATGCTGCAATTGCCGCAGCAATGAGAAGGATAACAGTAATAATTACAGCCGTAATTGCTGACTGAGTGAAATCGGATGTCGGTGCATTAATGGCAATACTCCATCCATTGGTTTGCGGAATAGGCGCATATGCCATAAATTTTTTCACCCCATCATATGTATACTGGTCAAACCCGGATTTACCTGCAATCATTTTGCTTTCTATTTCTGCCAGGTCTTTCAGCTTAGAATTACTCTTTGCATTCTGCAATTGTATTTTCCCGGTTGATTACCGTGTCCATATCTTTATGCGCAATAGTTGTCCCCTCTGCATTCAGGATATAGGCCGAGCCTCCTTCACTCACTTTCATACTGGAAATAATATCGTTAAAGAAACTTTCCTTCAACTCAAAGCAAACTGCTCCTACGGATGCTGTTCCTGCCATTCCACCCTGCCACACAGGTGCTGCAATTGTCATAGCAACCGTATTATCCGAAGAAATCTCCGGCTCTGAAATATAGGAATTTCCGGAAAGCGCCTCTTGTACATACGGAAGATTGCTCCTGTTTGTCCCATCTACCGCACTGATTCCCTGTGCATCCAGCAGATCAAAGGATTGAAATCCGTAAGTTTCCTGTTTCTGCTGTAAAAGTTTTAATTTTTCCTTTTGAGAGGTTTCTCCGCTGGATAAACGCGCAATACTTCCTACTTCACTTGCAATATTCTTATAAGCTTCCAGTTCATAGCAGACACGGTCTGCTGCAACTGCCGCAGTTTCCCGCATACTTGAATCCAACGTAGACTGTGTCCCGTAATAACCCAGGGAGCACCCGACTCCTCCTACTAAAACCAAGGAGGCCGCAACAGTCAAAGTCATAGCTACAAGAATCTTTGATTTGATACTCTTCATCTTTCTACTCTTACGTTCTTTCTTCTGCTTCTTCATTTTGTTTTTCCTCTCTGATACTTTCTACTTTGATACTCTCTACAGCTCTCATATCTATTATTTTTTAAAAAAATGCGATATATAGTATTCATATTAAATTATAGCAGAATTTTGCAAAAATGTTAATATTCTATGATATAATAAATAAAAAGTAGCCCATAAACCTATCATAGCAGAAAGGAGTGCCGAGTCCGTCTGCCCGGCAATAAATCGATGAAACCACTGAACAAATATTTTGATCATACAAACCTCAACCCCGCTGCTTCCACTGCAGATATAAGAAAACTTTGTGAGGAAGCAAAGAAGTATGAATTTTACGGAGTATGCGTCCACGGATGTTACGTTCCTCTGGCCGCCGAAGAGTTAAAAGATACCGATATTAAAGTGATTACCGTTGTAGGATTTCCATTGGGAATGACATCTCCACAGATGAAAAGAGCGGAAGCTGACTGGGCTGGAGCAAATGGTGCCGATGAAATCGATATGGTTATCAATATAGGTGCGCTGAAAGAAGGCCGTTATGATTATGTCAAAGATGAGATTTCCCAAGTCATTGCAGCTGCTTCTGCCCATAAAAACATTGTAAAAACAATCCTGGAGACCTGTCTTTTGACCGATGAAGAAATCCTCACTGCCTGCCGTCTTGCCATTGAAGCAGGAGCTGCCTATGTAAAGACTTCCACCGGATTCAGCACCTCAGGCGCCGCACCTCATGATGTAGCACTGATAAAAGAGGCTGTAGGAGATCAGATCTTAATTAAGGCCTCCGGCGGAATTCGAGATGTCTTGACCGCAAAAGAGATGCTCCGCCTTGGAGCCTACCGGCTGGGTTCCAGCTCTTCTGTATCTATTATGGAAGCCTGGAAATAGGAAAAAACCTTACGGTTTTCTGCAGATAATCTGCTGAAAGTCCGTAAGGTTTATTAAATACATTCTATTTTTTTTGCACAGCAATTCCTGTCTTGTGTCCGTTCAGATCATACTCTGCAAGCTCGCTTCCCTGTGCCACTTCATCAGCTAGCGTCTCTTTCATAATATAATCTTTA
>CAUWJW010000287.1:0-2375 GCA_963558985.1 uncultured Clostridia bacterium
TGCAGCCTGCTCCTGCTTTTTCCGTAATTTCTCTGAGTCCGCCGTAAAGCTTTTCGCCCAGTGCGTTGATATGAGTATACACCTGCGGATGCTCCTTAAGATAAGTAAGCTGTGCTATTCCCGCTGCCATGGCTACCGGATTTCCGCTTAGTGTACCTGCCTGATATACAGGACCTAAAGGTGCAACAACTTCCATAATCTCTTTCTTTCCGCCATAAGCACCTACCGGCATGCCGCCACCGATAATTTTTCCAAAGGTAGAAAGATCAGGCTGTATGCCCAGAAGTTCCTGTGCACCTCCAAGAGAAAGGCGAAATCCTGTGATGACTTCGTCAAAAATGAGCACAGTCCCCGCCTGCGTACACAGCTTTCTTATATTTTTCAGAAATTCCGGATCAGGAGGAACGACTCCCATGTTGGCTGCCACCGGTTCCAGAATCACCGCTGCAATCTCTCCTTTGTATGTCTCAAACAATTTTTCTACACTTTCAAAATCATTGTAGATTGCTGTCAGGGTATCCTGCGCACAGCCCGGGGTCACACCTGCACTGTCCGGCTTGCCGCCTTCTGCAATAAGACCGGATCCTGCTTTTACCAGCAGTCCGTCGCTGTGTCCGTGATAACATCCTTCAAATTTCACAATACGGTTTCTACCAGTATATCCTCTGGCTGCCCGCAGAGCGCTCATGGCTGCTTCTGTTCCTGAGTTAACCATGCGAACCAGCTCTACAGAAGGAACAATCTCACATACCAGCTTTGCCATTTCCACTTCTGCTGCTGTTGCTGCACCAAAGCTGAGTCCGTTTAAAATAACATCCTGCACTGCTCTGAGCACATCCGGATGGTTGTTTCCCAGAATCATAGGTCCCCAGGATCCGATGTAATCGATCATTTTATTATCATCTTCATCATACAGATACTGAGCCTCTGCTTTTTTTATAAAGCGAGGGGTGTCCCCCACTGCCTGAAAAGCTCTGGCCGGGCTGTTGACGCCACCCGGAATGTATTTCTGCGCTTCTTCAAAAAGCGCTGCTGATTTTGCTGTATTTGCCATTATCCAATCCTCCCTTCCCGGATCATCTGTGCAATTTCTTTTGCAAAATAAGTAATGAGAATGTCTGCTCCTGCGCGATAGATACTTGTGGTGGTTTCGGCTATGATGGCCTTTTCATCCACCATGCCCTGATTTCCCGCCGCTTTGATCATTGCATACTCACCGCTTACGCTGTAGGCTGCTACCGGAACATTGACCCGATTCCGTGTTTCCCGGATAATATCCATGTAGGACAGCGCCGGTTTTACCATGATAATATCGGCTCCTTCTTCCAGATCAGTGTCTACTTCTTTAAGGGCTTCTCTTCTGTTGTGCCAGTCCATCTGATAGGTCCTGCGATTGCCTTTGAAGTTGTCTGAGCCTGCCGCATCTCGAAAAGGACCGTAAAAAGCAGATGCATATTTGGCCGCATAGGACATAATCGGAATGTCTGTATATCCGGCTTCATCCAAAGCTTTGCGAATAGCTGCCACTCTGCCATCCATCATATCAGACGGCGCTATCATATCGGCTCCTGCCGCAACCTGAGATACAGCAGTCTTTGCCAGCAAAGGGAGCGTCTTGTCATTATCCACAGAATCGCCCTTAATAATGCCGCAATGTCCGTGGCTTGTGTATTCGCACATGCATACATCTCCAATATATAGAAGTTCCGGCACTTCTCTTTTGGCTGTGCGCATTGCCTCCTGAATGATGCCGTGATCGTGGTAAGCCTGACTGCCGCATTCATCTTTTTCCTTTGGGATACCGAAAAACATAATGTTTTGAATTCCTGCCTGTGCCGCCTCTTCTAAAGCATATGGCAGGGTGTCCGGACTGTATCGCTTCTGACCGGGCATGGTCTCAATTTCCCGAATAATGTTTTCCCCTTCTTCTACAAATATGGGGTAGATCAGCGATGATACTGATATCCTCGTCTCCCGGATCATTGTTCGTACACGTTCGTCCATTCTCAGCCTGCGCGGCCTTTTAATCAGTTCCATATCTATCACTCCTTTAGCGAAACCTATTTTTTCCTTTTTCTGTTATTATATTCTAAACAAAGTCAGAGAACAAGAGCATATTTGCTCCGGGAGCATCATACTGCATCGGAGCACGATGCTGTGAAATTAACGATTGCGTTCTAATCTGCTGCACCTTCCATCACAATACATTCCTTTTGAAAGAAAAGAAAACACTCTACTGTTTCGCAGTCCCCTTCTTCCAGAGCCTTCATCAGCGGGCTGCGGTCCAGTTTCTCAATCTTCTGATCGAAGTTCCACAGGCTGTCTTTGGTGGTATGAATATCTCCATAAGTGATTTCTTCATGAACAGGTTTTTC
>CAUWJW010000288.1:0-2356 GCA_963558985.1 uncultured Clostridia bacterium
CTTTTCATCCTGAGTTGACGAAAAATGTGATAGATCGACAGATATTTCTTTATGGATTATACGATATGAAGAAGAAATGTAATGAAGATGTATTAGAGTCAGAAGTGAAAGATCTACTACAAGGAGATATACCATATTTTTATTGCAATATGAATAGTTTAGATATATACGATTCAAGAAATGACAAAATTGAGGGATTTTTTCAGCATAGTATCATGGAACAAATCATAAAACATATTCAATTTTTGAATAGGAAAGATATAGAAAGACAATGTATTTTTATACGAATATCACTGAGTATGACAAAATATTCAGAACTAAAACATAAACTTAACGTATCTGCAGTATATAAATCAGAGGTTGGATTTAAAAAAGAAAAAGTAATTACATTAGCAAAGAAATATGGCGATTTTTTAATTAACTCAGCAATATATAACAATGATAAAACAGATGTTAATTGGATAGGGATTAAGGTACAAGATAATGATAGAAGTGATTGGCATTTGGCTCCACTTAATAGGTACTTTTATGACGGGAAGGCGGGAATAGCATTTTACTTTCATGTATTAAAAAAAGAAGGTATGAAAGAATTTAACCATATATGTGATATACTTGATGAAAGTTATTTTAGATATACAAATCAAATGCTAGCAGATTGCAAACAAGAGAAAGTATGTATAGGTGCCTATTATGGTGAAGCATCAATATTATATCTATATGAATTATGTTATCATCTTTATAAAGATGATAAGTATTTATTTTATTGTGAAAAACAAGTAGAAGTGTTGGAAAAATATTTTAAAAAGGATAATAAATATGATTTGATTTTCGGAAATGCGGGAGCGATTCTAACAATAATTAATTTATATGATTTGACAAATAAAAGTAAATATTTGTCTCTTGCAAAGGAGATGGGAAACTATTTATTAAAAAAAAGTAGTTATTTGGATAAGGGTATTGGTTGGAAAAGTGATATTAGCCCGAATTATCTGGCAGGACTTTCTCATGGGAACAGTGGATTCTCTTTAGCTTTTGCTTATTTATATAGTAGGACAAAAGAAAAACAGTATATAGAGATTATAAAGGATATTTTAGAATATGAAAATTCGTTGTATAATCCGGTCACTAATAACTGGAAGGATCTTCGAAGAGGAGATTTTGATAATAACATCGATAGTATGGCATGGTGTCATGGAGCTTCAGGCATTTTAATGTCGCGACTTAAATTGCTAGAATTAATGAAAGGAACTGTATTAGAGAGCCTTATTTTAAATGATGTTATAAGAGCTGCGCAAAAGGTGATGAAGCTTCAGATATTGCAAGGAAACTGTTTATGTCATGGGAATTTTGGTACAATCAGTATATTAAGACATTATGGGGAAAAAATGGGATGTTATGAAGCTATTGAATTGTCAAAGTTCATGTTAAATTATATTATGAAATCTAATGAAGATGATTTTATAAAAGATTGTGAAAGATATAACCCAGGTATTATGATTGGCGCAACAGGAATCTATTATGCAATGCTTAAGCAAGAAATATCCCTGTTACCAGAAATACTATTATTGGAAATTTAACTATAGGATAGAGGTAGTGCTCTGAGTTACAGGAATGAAGTATAATCGATGGTGTCAAGCGATTTATGAAAAACTGAATTAAAAACTATGAATGAGTAAATCTCAAATATTGCACAAAATAAAGACACCCTCTATTGAATGATGTATAATTGTAATAACGACAAAACAATCTTACACATACAACAAGGGGGTGCCTGTTGCAAACAGTATACATTGTATACATCATTCTAATCATATTTACAATTACTTTAAATCTTTAAAACTCGGATTATTCTTATCCGATGTGTACCTCAACCATTTAATGACTATCATGGTCTCGATTTTCTTGCGTGGTTATCGAGGAAAAACCATTGATTTCGCTGAAGTCAGCTGTCAGCACAGAACTACAACCGCTTATTTCCTGAATCATGGAAAATGGAATGATTCTGAACTCCAAGATGTTTTGAAACGCAGCGTGATACAGACTATTTACCGGGAGGCACTGCTCTCTGGTAAGCCCATTTTCTGTATTGTGGATGATACAATCGCTTCGCATACAAAGCCCTCGTCACAGCCATTGCATCCTATTGAAGCGGCGTATTTCCATCAGTCTCATTTAAAGGGCTGTCAGGATTATGTGCATCAGGTCGTTTCTGTCATGTTATCCAGTAATGGCATCATCTTGAACTATGCAGTTATCCTGTACGACAGATCAAAATCAATCAAAAATCCGAATTGTACAGAAGTTTGCGGAAGAACTTCCTGTGGCACCTGTGATCTCTTACTTTCTGAATATTCTT
>CAUWJW010000289.1:0-2339 GCA_963558985.1 uncultured Clostridia bacterium
TCTTCCATACTTGCAGTAAAGCCGGTATCTACAATTTCTTTGAAATAGTCCTCCATCATTTGGGTCACAATAAATCCCAGATCGGTGGGAATCAGCGTTTTCTTTTCCCTTGTTACATATCTGCGGTCAATAATGGTCGCAATAATCGGCGCATAAGTACTTGGTCTGCCGATATCCTTTTCTTCCAGATCTTTTACAAGGCTTGCTTCTGTAAAGCGCGCCGGCGGCTGTGTAAAGTTCTGTTCCGACAGCAGTTCCGCAAGTTCCAGCGTCTCACCCTGCTCCAGGTGGGGCAGCAGTTTGTCGCCGTCCTCATCTTTCGCCGGTGAGTACACCTTTAGAAAACCGTCAAATATCAGCTTGGATCCGGTCGCTTTGAATCCATAGCCACTGTTTCCGATTACGGCCGACACACCCATAAACCGGGCAGGTGTCATCTGACTGGCCATAAATCTGGACCAGATTAATTTGTATAAATTATACTGATCTTTACTTAGCGAGTCTTTGATCATATCCGGCTCCATCTCCATATGGCTGGGCCGTATCGCTTCATGGGCATCCTGCACATCCTTTTTTTTGTTGGAATATACATTATTTCTGTAGTACGCTTCCCCCATGTTCTCTATGATATAGTCCTTTGCCGCAGCCTTGGCTTCATCGGAGATTCTGACAGAGTCTGTTCTTATATAGGAAACCAGCCCCACTGTACCGTGACCCTTGATCTCAATCCCTTCATAAAGCTGCTGTGCAATCAGCATGGTTTTCTTTGTATAAAATCCCAGCTTCGTGGAAGCTTCCTGCTGCAGACTGCTGGTAGTAAAAGGTGCGTAAGGTTTTCGCTGCCGCTCTTTTTCATCTACTTTGTCGACAATATAGCTTCCTGATTTCAAAGTATTTACGATTTCATCCGCCTGCTGTTTATTTTCAATGGTTATTTTCTTTCCATTATATTCTGTCAGCTTTGCCGTAAACTTCTTTCCTTTTTTCAGCTGGGCGGTTATTGTCCAGTATTCTTTCGGAATAAATGCTTTAATCTCATTTTCACGATCACAAATGATCTTCAAAGCAGCCGACTGCACCCGTCCTGCCGAAAGGCCGCGCCTTACCTTCCTCCAGAGAAGAGGGCTGATCTGATAGCCTACCAGGCGGTCCAGCACACGGCGAGCCTGCTGTGCATCCACCAGTTTCAAATCAATAGGTCTCGGTTTTTTTATTGCTGCCTGCACCGCTTTTTTTGTAATTTCGTTAAATACAATTCTGCACGGTTTATCCTGCTCGATTCCAAGAAGGTAGGCCAGGTGCCAGGAAATCGCTTCTCCTTCGCGGTCCGGGTCAGTTGCCAGAAAAACTTTGGTCGCATGTTTTGCCTCTTTTTTCAGTTCTTTTATAATATCCCCTTTTCCGCGGATAGAAATATACTGGGGTTCGAAATCATTTTCAATATCCACGCCCAGTTTACTTTTCGGCAGATCCCGGACGTGTCCCACAGATGCGATCACTTTGTATCTGCTTCCCAGAAATTTACCGATTGTTTTTGCTTTTGAAGGTGACTCCACAATCACCAGATTCTTTTTGGGTTTGGCAGATGCCATAGAAAACCTCCCTATCTTCATCTATATAATTAATGTTTTAGCACAGTACTTTTATCTTAATGGTTCTAAAAAGTTATTATATCGCCTTTTTTTCATTTTGCAATAAAAATTTTTCCTAAAAAAGTACAAAATACTCCTTTTATTTCTAAAATTGTTACAATTCCACTTACTAGGTCTGCAGGTCTGCCTGCCGCTGTACACAACTGTTCCAGAGTTATCTCGCCCCGGTTTTTTACAATGGAAATGATGCGCTTTTCTTCATTGCTGAAATTTTTCTGAAACAGTTCCTCTTCAGCAGGTTCTATCCCTAAGTCGGAAAGGAGGTCATCAAGCACCACCAGCGGCATGGCTCCGTCGCAGAGCAGTTTGTTGCTTCCCAGGTGGTATGCGCTTTCGATGCTTCCCGGGACAGCATATACCGCCCGTCCCTGTTCTGCCGCCATCTCTGCTGTAATCAGCGCCCCGCTGCTGTTGGGAGCCTGCACCACTACCGTTGCTCTGCAAAGTCCGCTTATAATGCGGTTGCGCCTTGGAAAGCGGTATCTGGCAGGCTGTGTTCCGTCCGGATACTCAGACAGAATCAACCCTTCTTTTAGAATCCGGTTTCTCAGTTTCTCATTGGATGCCGGATAGCAGATATCGATTCCGCATCCCAGCACTGCAATCGCCCCGGGGGGGGGGGGGGGGGCTGGGGGCGGGGGGCGGGGGGGGGTGGGGGGGGGGGGGGGGGGGGGGGGGCGGGGTGGG
>CAUWJW010000290.1:0-2297 GCA_963558985.1 uncultured Clostridia bacterium
AGGGCTTATAATGATAGTTCTTGTCTGGAATTGACACTACCTATTCGCTCTCCAAATCATAAGCAGTGATTCCCATCACAACAATGTTTCCGGAGGTTCCCTGAGAAAGCAGAGTCACCATCTCATCTTCAGACAGCGCCATATGTTCCCGAAACATATGCTGTACCAGCTTAGGCGTGCTAAACAGCATGATGCCAACGCCCCGGTTGCGGGGATTCGTTTTTTTCATCACAGAATCGATTTTACCTGCCGCCCCTTTATCATCTGTTATCACACATAACTTTCCATCAGACAGACCGGGCAGATGGGATAATATGTGCAGACAGACTGCGATCAGTTCCTCTCCCAGATTATCTCCGGGCATCTTCCTTCTTCTTACCGCTGTAAAGAACCTGTAGTACAGATCCGACCGTTTCGGATTCTTTCCCTCAATCACTGCCGCAGTAAGCTTTTTATCCGCTTTTAGCGTTTCTGCTATCGTACTTGCCGGGGATACTGCCGTTCTGACAGCCCATGTCAGATACGAATTTATTTTTTCATTTGCAGAAAAACACACGGAAAGAATATCAAAGACATACTCTTCACGAAAGATGACAACCCGAACTCCTGCAGAAGCCATTCTTTTTATGAACCGGATACAGGAATCAGACAGGCTGTGTCCACTGGAGGCCAGTTCCATCAGAATTCCTCTTAGGATAAAAACAGCCGCTTTATGTGACTTGCAGTAGGCAATCACCAGATCCATTTCCCGATCCGGTAAATGCGCATGTCTCTGAAAGGAGCAGGCATCATAAAAAACAGCTCTTTCGGCCGAATAGAAGGTTTCTTTGAGCTTTTCGATTTCAGTTTCCGCAAAAGAAGCGATTTCGTGAAAGTTTTCTGGGTTTGCCGTATAAATATCTGCCATGCCCTAAACCCCCCTGACTTTCTCATACAGGCAGCGCATATTATGAAGAACTCTTTCCAAAGTGTATTCGTTTAGATACCCCTCCTCCATATATTCTCTTCCTGTCTGTGCAACCAGATGTTCGATATGTGCGTAGTCATCTTTACCGGAAGGATCCATGATGCTCTCATCCAGCCATAAATCCTGCAGTCTCTGTCTGACCTGAACCCTGTCCATATGAAAAAGCGCCTCGGAAACTGTGTTCCTTGCAATCAGATTCAACTCCAGGCATCTGATGAGGACCGCCATGTAGGGAACCTTATAGTAGGCCATCAGCTGAATGAGGATATCCGCTTCATTCCCTTTTGTTTCTTCTCTGAATTTTAAATACATTCTTCTAAAACTGATTTCCGGCATCAGAAGCATTCCCGCAAAAAGGTTTGCAGCATATTCTTCCTCATATTCATAGTAGTGTTCGTCTGAGAATTCGACTTTTGAAACAAATCCGTTTTCCCGAAAAAAAGCATGGCAGGTTTCATGTGCAGTGGCAAAACGGGCATTCACTCTGGGCAGAGAGGTGTTGATCACAACATACCCCATTCCGTCCCCCTTATAGCATAAAGCGCCTATTTCCTCATCGGCAAAAGGGATTTCGAAAAACAGAAACCCTTTTTTCTGAAAAGAAGAGCGCACAATCTGCAAAAGGTTCAGCAGGTCGCTGTCATATTCGATTCCGGCAAATGCGCAGAATCTTTTGATTCTGGAGTTTGTCTCTTCACGGTTCCGGTCACTGTAGGCAATAATTTTTCGCAGGCGTTCTATATTCATATCCTATTCCTTTGCTATGTGTTCAAATCGGCTTTTCGCACTGATTACTTCATCGATGGTTTCCATTAATTCCATCAGGTGTTTTGCGGTCTCTTCCTGCTTATGAGACGGCTCTCCGGCATAAAATGCGATTTGATTCCCTGCAGGTTTTTCAGGCTGCGGGATGCTGATGGAGTCTGCCAGAAAAAAGGCGGGGTTCCTGCCCAGACCCCTTGCGATTTTTTCCATATCTGTGCCATTTTCTTCCTGTACGCCGGTCAGCAGGCGTGACATTTTATTTTTGTCAATCCCTGTAATCATGCACAGATAGGTCTGTTTGATCTTCATTGCAGACAGGTACTGATTGACGTTGCTTATGAATTTTGTCATAGGGCTCAGCTCCTTTAATTTTTCTTATTTTATGAGCCGTTAAACTCTTTATTGTTTATTATACTACTTTTTTAGTTCTATACAACATGATTATCTTAAAAAATGATATTTAATTGAGAATAACGGCAGTTTTCAGGAAAACCGGATCAGGATGAAAAGTTCCCCGGATGAAAGAAGAGACGAACTCATATGAGTCCGCCTCTTTGGTTTGTAA
>CAUWJW010000291.1:0-2296 GCA_963558985.1 uncultured Clostridia bacterium
TGGCATCGGGTGCATGCAGTGAAGGAATTCAAAGTGCAAAACGGAATATGTCCAGGATTTTTAATGTGGTACTTGCTTTTCAGAAGGAAAAATATCCGGACAAAGAAATTTTCTCAGGCAGTGTGAAGCCGTATGAGGCGCAGAGCGCACAGGTTACCTTTGAAGAGGAATTTCAGCTGAACTGGAACAGCCATCAGGTTCAAATATGGGAAGCGCCCGGCCATTCAAAAGGCAGTGTTCTCATCAGTCTGGACGGTAAGTATTTATTCAGCGGCGATACCCTGTCTTGTGACTATGAATTGATCACAGGATTTCCGGGAGGCAGCAAAAAGGAATATGAGCAGATTACCCGGCCTTTGCTGCAAAGTTTTGACAAGGAAATGAAAGTTTACCCGGGACATGGAAATTCGTTTGTAATGAAAGAAGCAGAAGATCGTATCTGAACTTAATGGGAAAGCAGAGAACATGGACAAGCGCTTAGAAAAGAAAAATATTATCATAACAGGATCCGGAGGCGGAATCGGTTTTGCAGCAGTAAAGCGTTTAGCAGAAAGCGGAGCCAATATATGGGCGTGTATGCGAAACCCGAATGAGACTGCAGAAGCGGCCTTTGGCAGTCTGGCACAGAAAAACGGAGTCAAAATAGAGCCGGTTTATTTTGACCTTACTGACAGCGAGGCGATAAAGAGGGAACTATCGGGAATTCTCGCAGAGAAAAAAGAAATTCACGGTCTTGTCAATGGGGCAGGTGTACCTCATGGCGGTTTTTTTGCAATGACGCCGATTCGCCGGATCCGGGAGATTTTTGACATTAATTTTTTTGCAGCGCTGGAAGTGACCCAGCGGGTACTGAAACAAATGACAAGACAAAAATTTGGTGCAATTGTAAATATCGCATCCATATCAGGGCAGGATTTAAAGGCAGGAAACTGTGCATATGGTGCCTCAAAGGCAGCATTGATTGCATGGACCCGGACGCTGGCAGCAGAAGCAGCCGCTTTTGGTATTCGCGTAAATGCCGTGGCTCCGGGACTGACGGATACAAGAATGGCAGAGCAGATGGAGCAGCGTGCAGGTGCAGATATGGTAGCACGTTCAGCTATGAAGCGGAAGGCAAAGCCTGAGGAAATTGCGGATGTGATTTGCTATCTTCTTTCAGACGAATCCTCTTTTATCAACGGAGAAACGATACGGGCGGATGGGGGCCGGTGTTAAGTATGCTTGAAAAAAATACAGTAGTAGAAAACTGCATAACTGCATCAAGCCGAATGCGCGAACAAATCATAGAGATGACTCGGATTGCGCCGAGTACAGGCGCGCATGCAGGAGGAGCTTTGTCTATGGTGGAAATCATGGCTGTTTTGTACCTGGGTATCTTGCGGTATGATTGTTCGGATCCGCAGAGCAGTACAAGGGACCGGTTTATTTTAAGCAAAGGTCACAGTGCCATGTGTATGTATGCTGCAATGAACCAGGCCGGCATTTTGACCGATGAAGAGCTGATGACTTATAAAGCCAATGAGAGTTTTCTCGGCGGACATCCGTCAATGTGCAGAGAAAAGTTAATTGAGTTTTCCAGCGGCAGTCTGGGGCAGGGACTTTCTTTGGGACTGGGAGTCTGCCTTGGGCTAAAAAGAGCCAATAATACGAAATCTAAGGTGTATGTTCTTCTGGGAGATGGAGAATGTAATGAGGGTTCTGTATGGGAGGCAGCGATGGCGGCAAGCCATTATGAACTGTCTAATTTAGTGGCTGTCGTAGATAAGAATCGGATGCAGTACGATGGAGACACAAAAACAGTACTGAACATAGATCCGTTAGAGGAAAAATGGAGAAGCTTTGGATGGGAAGCCGTTACGGCAGACGGACATTCTGTGGAAGCATTATATGACGCTTTTCAGACAGAACATGAGAAACCGCTGGTGATTATAGCAAATACCATAAAAGGCAAAGGGATCTCCTTTATGGAAAATAATGTACTCTGGCATAATAATCGGCTAACGGAAAAGCAGTATGAACAGGCAAAGGCGGAACTTAGGGCAGCGGAGGAGGTAAAATGATTACATTTAGCAAAGCAAATATCCGGATGTGGTCAAGACTCGGCCCGAGCGGAACGTTTGGTATGATGATGAATGAGCTGGCAGAGGAAGATCCGAAGCTGACAGTTGTTACTGCAGACCTCTGTTTTTATTCAGGGCTTGATCGATTTAGACGAAACCATGAAGAAATGTATTATAACTTTGGCATCGCAGAGCAGAATATGATTGATGTCGCTGCCGGGTTGTCCTTGACGGGC
>CAUWJW010000292.1:0-2263 GCA_963558985.1 uncultured Clostridia bacterium
CTTCTGCGCCTGTGCTGCTTTGTTAGAATGCTCCACGCCCAGAGCGATGACCATCTGGCTTTTCCAAAGCGGTACTGTATTCACCAGCATGGACTGAATCTTTTCTGACATAAGCACATCATTGTTCTGTATGAGACGGATCTGAGGGGCAGTCTGCAGAGAAATGCTTCTTGTCAGTTCCAGATCATAAATCTTCTTTTCAAACCGGTCAATAAGGGCTGCATAATCGTTGGCCGCATTCATATCTTCACTGCGTTTTGTTGCTTTTGCCCGGGAAATCATTGCCGGAAGTTCTGCATCTTTTGCATACTCCAATTTCTGTTTTCCGGCTATAATGTACATAGTCAGCTGTTTAAAGTAATCCTGATTGATCTCATACATCTTGTCCAGCATAGCTGCATCTTTCATGAGTCTGATCTGATGCGACTCCAAAGTTTTACAAATATTCTCAATGTTTGTCTCTGCTTTTTCATATTTTGCTTTCATCGCAGTCAGTTTATCTACTTTTTTCTTGAAAAAGCCAAAAATACCTTTTTTGTCCTCTCCCTCTGCATCAAAATTCTTCAGTTCCAGCACAACACGGCTCAGCGTCTCGCCTACTTCGCCAAAATCCTTTGTCTTGACATTTTCCAATGCCTGCTCGGAAAAGTCAGCAATCTGCTTCTGTGTGCCTGCTGCATATTGAAGGACTGACTGGCTGTCATAAAGATCAATTTTTTTTGAAAACATTTCCACTTGATGTTTTTCCGAATCCGAAAGGGGATAGCGCTGATATTCTTCTTCTGCTGTAAGCATCTCTCCGCCTTCCTGCACCGGTTCCCCGCTTTTTAATGGTTCCGGCTGTATGTTGAAATCTGTATTAAAATCGCTCAATTCTTCTTCCCGCCTTTCATATCCTCTTTTGTAAGACCTTCCTGTGCAAAGAGTGTCTTCAGTACTGCAATATCGCTGGACACATCCATTGCAACGTCCACATACATGCTGTCATAAAGTTTTTCATATGCTTCATTTATCGTGTCCAGTGTCTGAGCAATCTCGCTCTTAGCCTTTTCGATATTGGCACCCCGGATGCTCTGACTGTCCATTTCTTTGTATGCATTAACCAGTTTTTCTGTTGTGGGCATATAATAACTCATAAAACGCCTGAGCTGATCCACCTGTTCCGGGTTTTCACTCACATAGCAGAAAATTTTTTTCACAATATGCTCCATCCGGTACAGCTTTTCTGAGATTTCCCTATCATAAATGGCATCATTGGCTTCTCTGATTGTTTTAATATAAGCATTGCCCTCCCGGATAACATCTTCAATGCTGCTGCCTGAATCCGGATCTGCTGAGGTTTGCTTCTCCTCCCCTGCTTCCCTGCCTGCACTTTGTGCCGCACTGTCGCGTGCCAAAAGATACTGTTCGTACATCCTGTCATCTCCAATGAAGCAGGTCTTTTGATCATCCAAGTGCCCCTGAAGGAAAAATCCCCTCTTTATCATGTCCTCCAGATCCTTTGCTGTGTACCGGGGACTCTTCTTTACTTCTTTTGCCAGTTGGGAAACGGAGCAGAAATTTCCGCCCTTAAGACCTCTGATATATTTCCAGAACCGCTTCACCCTTGTATATCGTCCGGTTCCCAGAATGCCTGTAATCAGACCCGCTGCAGTAAGCGGAATCATCCCCGCCGCTGCCGCAAGCGCTACCTTCCAGGCTGCTTCTGCACCCCAAAATCCTGCAGCCGGAATATCAACAGAGCTCATAGCCAGACCTGTTATACCAAGAATACTTCCGGTCAAAGCAAAAATCGCTGCAACGCTGTAACCAATAATCATCATCGCCATACCGGAAATCTTTCCCGGTATTTTTTCCATAATGGGGATTCCGAAAGGACAGCTGCTACCGGTCTTCTTATCTGCTGCAGAGCGGTGTGCATAAGTCTGCTGGCGCTCTTCCTCTTCTCCGTGGTACAGCTTTCCGTTAAGTCCTCCAAAATCTCCTGCTGAGCCCGTTCCAAACGCCTGGTCAACCTTATTTCGAATGTCCCGGTTCAGCTGATCAAAATTCATATTATAGATAGCGGAGTTGACTCTTCTCCCAATATCCTTTCCTAAATCTGTAAAATCCTTTAAGTCCATATTCCCTCACACCCTTAACATTTTCTTCCTCAAGTATACGATAAAATCAAACTCCCCGCAAGATAAACAGAAAAAAGCCCTTCCCTTTTCTTTCATAAAATCAGAAAAAAAGGAAAAAGGCTCTTTACCTTATTAATGTA
>CAUWJW010000293.1:0-2258 GCA_963558985.1 uncultured Clostridia bacterium
ATTATTGCAAAAGAAAGTGATGGAGCTGTCTTAGTAATTGAAAGCGAACGTGTGAGCTATAAGGTGGCGCAGAAATCTATGGAACAGTTGGAAAAAACCGGTTGCAAAATACTGGGCGCTGTTTTAAATAAGGTAAATATTGAGAAAAATAAATATTACGGAAAATATGACTATTACTATAAAAGTAAATAGTAAAAAAGATAAAAAGGCAGAGAAAATATAATGAAGAGAAAGAAACAAAGCTCATGGGCATGGAACTTTTTGCTGTTAATTATATGCGCAGCTCTGACAGTGGCTTTGGCAGGATTTATTACATGGGATTCAAAGACAGAAGCAGCAAAAAATGAAAAGCTGGTACAGGAAGCAAAAAAAGGAAGCAAAAAAGAAAATATAAAAGGTGAAAATAAATCGGAAAAAGAGGATAACGGCAAGGAAGAAGATGAAAAGCCGAAGGAAGAAAAAAAGGAAGAGCCTCAGAACCCGACAGGGATTTCTTTCTGGGGTGATGAGTTTTTTACAGCAGAAAACGAACTGCAATATTCCTCAAGAGTAAAACTGGAAGAAAAGCTGAAAGCAGAAGGCTATACACTGGAATATGCCAATAAAACGCTGGCTGGGGCAGGGACTTTATCGATGATGAAAATGGCAGGAGTGCCACAGACTGACCTGGACAAATACATTGAGAAACATAAGGCGAGTGCAGGAGGTGCAACTCCTCCGGTAACAGAGACAGGAATTCGTGATTTAACTGCTGAAGAGATGGAACGTTCTGATAAAGACTATATTCCGATTATCACCATGGGATATTATGGCGGATGGAACAAAGATCCTAAGGAATTAGTAGAACAGCAACAGAAGGTTCTGGATACTTTTGGGAAAAATAAGGATAAATTCATTATTGTAGGTGTGAGACCCATGGATGGCGGTGTGAATATACCGGAATATGAAAGCATCATGAAAGAAACATGGGGAGAACATTACATCAGCACTATCGATATTTGTACTGTTACGACAACGACAGCAGATGGACAGACGCAGGTTGCAGAGGCACTTTATAATAAGTTGTTGGAATTGGGGTATATTGTAAAATAAAAAATGTGTTTGGATAGTGTCAGGAAACTTAAGTAATTAAGACTCCTAACACTATCCAATATGTAAATTAAAGATATTAGGTCAAAATTTGTTATGAGATTTTATATTATAATTTATCAAAATGTAAAATTTGATAAGAAATCTTGATTTTAAAAAACTTATCAATGAAAAGAGAGGAATATCAAATGAAAAAAGAAACTTTTAATATACGATGGATGCTTGTTTTATACGACATATTAGTGTTTGCCATTACTGACATAATGTTGTTTGTCTTATATGATAGATTTGATACAAAAGGTATCATTTCACATACAATTTTAGCTTTTATTATTATTTTCCTGTGTAGATTTGTTGGGAATATTTATAGACAGATATGGAGATACGGCGGTATTCAATGCTATATACGATTATTATTTACAGATGCCATTGCGTTTTTGATCTATTATATTGTGAGTAGAATACTTTCTATCTATGAACTTACTTTTGTTCGAATGTTAGCTCTTGTGAGTATGAATCTTTTAGGATCCTTAGCCATCCGTATGATTTACAGATATGCGTATAAATGTGGAAATAGAGAAACGAATAAAGGAAGATTTTTAAATATGCTGCTGCGCATTTTTTCAGGATTAGATGGGGGAGAGGGAAAAGAAGTACAGCAGATAAAAGTTGCAATTATCGGAGCAGGGCGTGTAGGCGTAGGGCTGGCAGAAGAACTTTTGAGTAATGCGTCTTCAGCTTATACACCAAGATGCTTTATTGATATCAGTAAAGAAAAAGCAGGAAGAGAAATCCATGGAATTCCTGTTTTTTCGGAAGATGAAGCTACATTTTCCAGATTAAAGGAATATGAAGTTCAGGAGATTATTTTTGCAATTCATTCTATGGATGCGGAAAGCAAGAAAAAACTGTATGAACGTTACAAAAATTCAGGCTGCAAATTAAAAGTATATGATTATCCTATTATGCAAACAGCAGGAGGTAAGAGACATTTAAGAGAATTTGACATAGAGGAACTTTTGTTCAGAAAACAATTGGTTGTAGTTGACGAAAAAACAAAAGAATATTATAGAGGCAAAACAATATTGATTACCGGAGGCGGTGGATCTATTGGTTCAGAGCTTTGCCGACAGCTTGCAAAAATGAGTCCGAAACAATTGATTATTTTA
>CAUWJW010000294.1:0-2234 GCA_963558985.1 uncultured Clostridia bacterium
ATAGTACCTATCCGGTTCTTCTGCATAACAGAAGCGCCATGAAAGAGCTAAAAAAAGAATGGCCGTCACTGAAACAGGCAGTTAAAAAAGCAAAAAAAGAAAAAGTGTATTTACTGCTGCCGCCGGAGATTGACAGAGGATCCGGAGAATATCAAACTGCCATGGCAATCGGGGATTCTTTTTTCAGTGAAAGCAGTCCGGGAGCCATCAGAACCATTCCCTATGAGGGAGAGATTGAAGTTACGGGAATCCATCGTCAGGATAGTGACTATCAGATGAAACGCTATAAAAACCCGATTATTTTGTATAACCATGCGGTGTTTCAAAGAAATCAGGCGATGACCGGATATGACTCCTACTACATGTATGACACCATGTATGATATTTCTGAAAAAGAATGGAACGCCTTTGTCCGGGAATTTAAACTGGAGGATCAGACGGCTTTTCGTTCCGGCGTCTTTGATATTTACCGGCACAACTGGGAAAGCACCTCCCGCAATATGCGGTTAACTCTGGTTCTGTCCGTTTTTCTGCTGCTTCTGGAACTGTTTCTCATTTTATTTATTCTGCGTCTGGAATATCAGTTTCATGCAATGGAGCTGGCACTGAAACGCATCCACGGCTACTCGCTGCTGCAGCGGAACAAAATCCTGATTGCCATAACCGCAGTCAGCTCGGCAGGGGGAACGCTTCTTGCACTCATTATCAGCAGCCAGCTGCAGGTGCCGGGAGGATATCCGCTGCTTTGGATCGGGGCGGCTTTCATGCTGGTGGAGATCAGTTATATTCTGTGGAAAGCGAAAGCAATGGAACAGGCCAATCTTGCGGCAATTCTGAAGGGAGAAAAGATATGATTATAGAAGGAAAGAACATTGTAAAAAAATTTGGAGAAAGAGTGCTGCTGAACCGGTTCAGTTTTGTCATTGAAGATGGTGAATTTGTCTGCTTTTCCGGTGTGAGCGGCTCAGGGAAAACCACACTGCTGAACATTATCGGTCTGCTGGAGCCCATTGATGGGGGAAAACTCCTGATTAATGGAAGTGAATACCGGACAAACCGGCAGAAGCTGAACTATTATCGTTCTCAAGTGGGATTTCTGTTTCAAAACTTTGCTCTGATTGAGAACAAGACGGTGGAACAGAATTTAGAGCTGGTGTCTAAGAAGAACCGCAGTGGCTGTACCATTGAAGAATCGCTGGAAAAAGTGGGACTGAGAGATAAGCTGCATCAGAAAGTCTATACGCTGTCAGGGGGAGAACAGCAGAGAGTTGCACTGGCACGTCTGTTTCTGAAGAAGTGTGATCTGATTCTGGCAGATGAGCCCACAGGCTCTTTGGATACTGAAAATGCGAAAATGGTTATGCGGATTCTTCTTGACCTGAACCGGCAGGGCAAGACAGTTGTTCTGGTAACCCATGATGAGAGGATTAAAAAAATGGCAGGAAGGATTATTGAACTGAAATGAACATATTTGCACAATTGTAAGTAAAGGAGAGATGAAAAAATGAAAAAACGAATAATCGCGGGGATAGCAGCACTTGCTGCAGTCTGCCTGATTTTAGGCTGTTTTTTTGCTTATCAGAAAGAGGAAGATGGAAAATCTGTTAATGTAAATACACTGCCGGTCAAAACAATGAAGGCCTCCTATGTGTATGATATCTCTGATAAAAAGGCAGCTGTTGGCGCAGTGGATTATGTATTTGCAGGAAAAGTGTTGAGCAATGACGGGACTGTCTATGAAGATCCTGTTCCCATGGAAGATGAGGATGGAAACACCATCGAGGTTGGAAGTCCATATACACACTATACGGTGCAGGTGCTGGAAAATATGAAGGGCGGGCTGATTACTGAAGAGCCCATTGAAATCGTAAAAGACGGAGGCGTAGGACAGGATGGCGAGGCTGTTTATCTCTACGAAGATGACAGTCTTCCGCAGGTAGGGAAAGCGTATATTTTTCTTGCCTATACCCAAGAGGATGGTTCGCTGTTAATATCAGGAATGGATTCTAATATATTACTTGAGACAAAAGAAAAGGTGTCGATGGAAACGATTGAACGCACAGATACCTATAAGGAATACAAAGAAGCAATCAAACATCAGATCATTCCAAAAGATTACCGGAGAGATACGTCTATATATGATGCAAAAGGGCGCAAGTAGAATCAGGGGAAGGTTTTCGGTAAATTGAAAAATTAAACGCACGTTAATCTCGTGCAGTTACAATTACAACAGT
>CAUWJW010000295.1:0-2203 GCA_963558985.1 uncultured Clostridia bacterium
GTACTCAGCATACTTGCTACAGGACTCACCCAGATGGTAACCTCTTATTTCAGGGAGTTCCTCTTTGGCTATAAGCTGAGCGATCTGGCATCAAATGTGATTTACAGCCTTTCTCCTCTGACAGGACTTCTGTTCCACAGCGGCAGGCTGTCCTATATGCATATTGCCTTTTATCTGGCGATGTCACTGGGTCTCATTATCGCTTCTTCTGTACTTTACAGAAAGCGCCGGCTGGAAAGGAGCGGAAACGCCTTCATGTTTCGGGGAATTGACCATGTTGTATGTTATATCATCACTTTCTTTGGCATGAGCCTGACCGGCATCGTCCTCTTCCACAGCCAAAGCAGCCGCCTGGGCATGTACCTGGGGCTTGCCGGAGGCTGCATTGCTTCATTTGCCATTGGACGAATGATCGTGTCTAAATCCCTGCGAATCTTCGACAGAGCTGCCTTAAAGAGCTTCCTTCTGTATGCTGCGGCAGCTGCTGTCTTCCTCTGCGCTCTGGTATTCGATTTTACCGGGTATGTAACACGCCTGCCGGATCCTGCACAGGTGGAAAAGGTCACAGTGAATGATCAGACCCTCTTTGTAAACGATAACCGTTTTGACGCTTCTTACTACAAAGGCGGAGGAAAACGGGGGCTTGAGGTCTATCGGGATCCGAAAAATATTCGTGCTGTCACACAACTGCAGCGCTCAATTATAGAGTCGGATCATCCCGGTGCAGATTCTGAGGAAGATGGTTATGGTTTCGATCTTCATTATTATAAAAACGGGATGGATCTTCAGAGAAGCTATTTTGTCAATTCGGATTTCTTCCAGAAGAACAAAACTTACAAGCGCGTATATGAATCCCGTGAGTTTAAAGATTTTTACTCTATTAAAAATCTGAAAAAAAATTCACCAATCAGAGCTTTCCATCTGTTCTGCATTTCAGTACAATGACCTCCCTTTGAGCAAGGAGGATAAAAAGGAGATTGTTGTATGTCTGGAAAAGGATTTTTATAATCGGACTTATGAGGAGCAGATGGATCCCTGCCACCCGTACGGAACGGTGAATCTGACTTACAAAGTTATACTGCCGGAAGAAGGCTCTTATCTTGACGGAATCATGTTCAACATCCTGCGCAGTGACAAGCATACCATCCGCTGGCTCAATGACCACGGATACAGCGCAGAATTTGAGCCTTCTGCCAAGGATGTGGAGTCGCTTGAAGTTTATAATTGTGCACCATCAGAACAGGAAACCAAATTGCGTGAAGAAGATTATATGAATCCGCAATTTTCTTCTTACTATAAAAAAGCCGGCGATATCCGGAATGCTAAACAAATTAAGCAGATTCTTACAGGAGGCGAAACGATGCCTAACACTTACGCCTGCCAGATTATTATGAAAAAGAATTCTATTTTTGACGGCGAAACCTTCACCTATTTCTACAGCAGCGGCTCTGCTCCGGAATTTCTGAAGCAGCTGGCCGGAGAGGGGGAAGAAAAATGAAGTATGAACAAATTATAATCGGGGCCGGTGCAGCGGGTCTTTACTATGCAGCGCACTGCCCCTGTAAAAATGGGCTCATTCTGGAAAAAATGCCTTCTCCGGGACAAAAACTCCTTTTGTCCGGAAGCGGGCAGTGCAATCTGACTCACGGCGGAAGCATCAAGGACTTTATCAGTCATTACGGAGAACAGGGTCCCAGAATCCGTTCTGCACTTTATCGGGGTAACAACCTGCTGCTGATGAAGTTTTTTACCGAAAACGGAATCCCATTGACCGAGCGCTCTGACGGAAAAGTATTCCCCCGCTCCATGGATGCTTCCAAGGTGCTGGAGCTGCTTCTTTCTCTGAGCAGAAAAAACGGATGGGAGCTGAAGACAGATTGTCCTGTTACGGCTCTGGAGACTGCTGAGGACGGTTTTTCTGTCAATGGAGCATTTGAGGCTCCTCGAGTGATTGTAGCTGCAGGAGGCTGCTCCTATCCGGCAACCGGCTCAGACGGAAGCATGTTCCCTCTTTTGCAAAAGCTGGGGTTTGAGCTGTCGCCTCTGAAGCCCTCTCTTGTTCCTCTCAAAACAGAGGACTATCCATACGGGGCGCTTTCCGGCATTTCCTTTCCGGGTGCTTTGGTGCAGGTAGATTCCCATAAGCTTTCCGGCGGACTTCTTTTAACCCACGACAGCTTTTCCGGTCCTGCGGTTTTAAACC
>CAUWJW010000296.1:0-2134 GCA_963558985.1 uncultured Clostridia bacterium
GCAGATTTGATTTTAACTAGCAGAAATATTTTTACCGCACCTTTGAAAGAACCTTTTTCCGGCGGAGTAGCCATCAAAGGAAATCGCATTCTGGCAGTGGGGCCGGATGCATTAAACTACCAGGGGGAAAATACGCAGATAAGAGATTATGGTGATAAATTGATTATGCCGGGATTTGTAGATGCACATGTCCATTATTTTATGGGGGCGATTTCAGCCAGCGAGCATATGTGCAGCACTTTGGCAGAATCCGGGTCCGAAGCAGAGTGCGTGGCGATGATAAAGGAATTTGCACAAAACCATCCGGATGAAAGGCGTGTTCTGGGAATCGGCTGGTTTCCTGCCAATTGGGATGATGCGCCTTTGCCCAGTAAAAAATCATTAGACGAGGCAATACCTGACAGACCTGTTTACTTAATCTCGGCAGATGTTCATACCTTCTGGCTGAACAGCAAGGCGCTGGAAGAAGCAGGGATTACTGTAGAGATGAAGCCTAAAAGCGGTTCTGTAGGAAAGCTGGAAAATGGAGAATTGAGTGGGCTGCTTTTTGAGCCGGATGCTTTCGGACCTGCGATGGATAAAGTAATGGATCTTCCGGCAGAACAGATGAAAAAAGCGCATAAAGCGTTTCTGGCACATATCAATCGGTGCGGCGTAACATCTATCAGTGAGATGTCGGCAGATGACTATAACAGGACTTCTTATGGAAATTACAGCATCGTAAAGGAAATGGAGCAGGAGGGACAGCTGACGTGCAGGCTCCACCTGTATACCAGGCTAGATGGTTACGATGATTTTTCCAAAGCGTTGGAGTATAAGGAGGCGTTTCAGTCGGAAAAGCTGCGGCTCAGCGGTGTGAAAGGGTTTATTGACGGTGTGACTTCGACCTTTACCGGCCTGCTTTTGGAACCATACCGGGATCGAGCTGATACTTGTGGAGTAGATGTGCCAAATGCACAGCCTGAGGAAAATTTCGCATATATTCTTGCTGCGAATAAAGCGGGGCTTCCCGTAAGGCTCCACTGCATTGCAGACGGCTCTGTACGTATGGCACTGGATCTGTATGAGCAGGTCAGCCGAGAAAATGGAAAACCGTCTTTTGCAAATACAATAGAGCATATTGAGAATATTCATCAGGAAGATATTCCTCGATTTGCCCAACTTGGTGTAATTCCATCCATGCAGCCATATCATCTTACTCTAGATGTTAATGAAAAAATCAGAAGATTGGGAAAAGAACGGTGCCGCCTGGAATGGCCGCACAGATCACTTTTGGATGCAGGTGCTGAGCTTGCCTTTGGAACGGACTATCCTGTAGTAGATTTTGACCCTTTCCCCAGTCTGTATGCGGCAGTAGCCAGAAAGGATGATGAGGGCATTCCGACAGGCATCAATCCGCAGGAGTGTATCTCTTTGGCAGAGGCACTGACGGCATATACATCAGGCGCAGCTAAAGCCTATAATCGGAATGATATTGGTATACTGGCAGAAGGAAAGCTGGCAGATGTGATTGTTTTGGATCGTGATCTTTTCTCTGCTTCAGAAGAGGAAATAAAAAATGCAACTGTAGAACTGACCATCATGGATGGGGAGGTTGTTTATGAAAAATGATGAAAGAAGGCTGGTTCTGGGAGCCAGCCTTCTGATTAATTTATTTGTAGGCTCTATTTATGTATGGAGTGTTTTTGCAGCACCTTTGGAGCAGCGGTTAAACTGTTCAGCAGCGGTTATTGCGCTTACCTTTACCATTGCCAATGGAATTAGCCCGATTACGATGGTAACAGGAGGGAAACTATTGGATAAGTATGGTCCTAAGTGGGTGGTATTTGCAGGAGGCGCTTTGTTTGGGGGAGGTATGATTGCCTCAGGATATACGCATTCTGCAGGAGGACTTTATTTTACATATGGTTTGATGGTGGGATTTGGAATGGGACTGGTCTACAGTTGTACGATTGCAAATACAGTAAAGTTTTTTCCTGATAAGAAAGGACTGGTTTCAGGGCTTTCCACGGGAGCTTATGGGCTTTCCAGTGTGATTCTTGCACCGGTAGCACAGAATTTAATTGATCTTACAAATGTAATGGATACGTTTAAAATAATGGGCACAGCAGCGCTGATTACAATATGCGGGAGT
>CAUWJW010000297.1:0-2129 GCA_963558985.1 uncultured Clostridia bacterium
GGGGAGCCTTTCAGGCTCAGAGCAAACCACCCGTTTTCACGGGTGGTGCTGATTGATTTGTAATCCAAGTGAAATAGAATAAATTTTATGCAGTCTTACTCCTCTTCTTCTGAGAACTGGCTGTTGTACAGATTGGCATAAAACCCGCCTTTTTCCAGAAGTGTTTCATGGGTGCCCTGCTCAATAATATCGCCGTGATTCATCACAAGGATATGGTCGGCATCCCGTATCGTTGAAAGCCGATGAGCAATAATAAAGCTGGTACGGTTCTTCATCAGGTTTGCCATTGCCTGCTGAATCTGCGTTTCCGTCCGTGTATCAACCGAACTGGTCGCCTCATCCAGAATCATAATAGGTGCGTCATCTAAAATAGCCCGGGCAATGGTAAGCAGCTGCTTCTGCCCCTGAGAAATATTGCTTGCCTCCTCATTAATTTCCATATCATAGCCCTTTGGCTGTGTTTTAATAAAATGGTGAATATGGGCAGCCTTTGCAGCAGCCACTACTTCTTCATCAGTAGCCTGCATGTTTCCATAACGGATATTGTCACGGATGGTTCCATTGAAGAGCCAGGTATCCTGCAGAACCATACCAAAAACATTTCGCAGATCTTTTCTTGTGTACTCTTTAATATCGTGCCCATCCACAGTAATGCGGCCCTGATCCAGCTCATAAAAACGAAGGAGAAGCTTTACAATTGTGGTTTTGCCTGCGCCCGTAGGGCCGACAATGGCAATCCGCTGACCGGGCATGGCGTGAAAACTAAAATCCTGAATGACAGGCTCATCATCATAGCCGAAGCTTACATGCTCAAAGCCTACATGTCCTTGTACCTGCTCCGCATCAAGAGGAAGCAGTTCTGTAGTTTTCTTTGCATCGGAATCCTCCTCAGTCTCATCGAGAAATTCAAATACCCGTTCTGCCGCAGCTGCAGTAGACTGGAGCAAGTTAGCCACATTGGCCACCTGAGCCACAGGCTGGTTGAAAGAGCGGACATACTGAATAAAAGCCTGGATATTTCCGATGGTAACCGACCCTTTTAAAGCCAGATGACCGCCGAGGATACAAACTGCAACATATGCCAGATTCCCAATGAAATTGGTCAGCGGCATCATAAGACCAGAAAGAAACTGAGACTTCCAGGCAGACTCATAAAGTTTCTCATTATAGTGATCAAAGGTTTTTTCAGAGTTTTCCTCCTGATTAAACGCCTTTACAATGGTGTGCCCTGTATACATTTCCTCTACATGACTGTTGACCTCACCCAGATATTTCTGCTGATTTTTAAAGTGGCGCTGAGTCTTGCCGATGACAAGGCGGATCACCAGCATAGAAAGCGGTAGCACGATGAGCGCTGTAATGGTCATCAGCAGATTGATGCGAATCATCATAATGAGAATCCCGGCAATCATGGCAATACTGGTAATAATCTGCGTAATACTCTGAGAAAGTGTCTGATTGACCGTCTCAATATCATTGACTACCCGGCTTTGTATTTCACCATGGGTTTTCTGATCAAAATATTTCAGTGGAAGACGATCCATTTTTTCCGACATGGCCTGTCGCAGATCATAAACCACCTTCTGGGAAACACCTGCCATAATATATCCCTGTATAGTAGAAAACAGGAAGCTGAGTCCGTAAAGAATAATAAGAAACAATACGATCTGGAATAGAGCTTCAAAGTCGATTCCCGCAGGAGACATGAGTCCTTTTACTACTTCATCCGTTGCATTTCCCAAAATAGAAGGAGATACAATGGAAAAAACTGTACTGGCGATAGCAAAGATGAACACAATAATAACCGCTGGGCCATGAGGTTTTAAATAAGACAGGAGCGTCTTCATGGTTCCTCTGAAATCCTGCGCTTTTTCACCGGGCATCATGCCGTGACCGCCGTGTCCGCCATGACCGCCTCCCGGACCTTTTCTCTTCTTTGTGCGGATAGGATTGGTATTAGCCATTAATATCAGCTCCTTTCTTCAGTTCTTCTTCACTCAGCTGGGAGGAAGCGATTTCACGATATACCTCGCAGTTTTGCAGCAGTGTTTCATGCGTGCCGATTCCGGCAATTTCCCCATCATCAAGTACAATGATCTGATCGGCATCCATAATGGTATTAATCCGCT
>CAUWJW010000298.1:0-2118 GCA_963558985.1 uncultured Clostridia bacterium
CTTGATTCTGGTTGGTAACACAAATTCAAAACTCTTCATTTTCATTCTCCTTTTATAGTACATTTAGATTGTTCACGATTACTTGCAATGCTTTCAAATCTGTTATTCATCCCATTCAACCTTGATATGTTTCATCTGCTCAATTGGAACTGGTCTGAAGCACGGTTCTTTCATCTTGAATTTCACCCATAAAAGCGCATACACTGCAAATGCAGCCATAAATCCACAGGCAGGAAGGATACATTCGATTCCCATTGTTGCAATAATATAGATGCATGCAATAATACCGATAATCTGCGGAACCGGATACAGCGGGCTCTTAAACGGCCGATGCAGCTTAGGGTATTTCTGTCTTAGAATAATAAGGTCAACTTGCGTAATTATGTAAGAAACAACCCATGCGATACACGCAATATTTACAAATGTTACGACTTTTGTAATGTCCAGTCCTGTAAAAAAAGATACTAGCATACAGGCGAAAGAAGCAAAAATAGCAACCCAAGGTGTCCTGAATTTTGGATGAATATAGGCAAATACTTTTGGAAGCATTCCTTCTCTTGCCAAGCCGTAAAGCATTCTCGGAACTGCAGCCATATGAGAATCTGCTGAGGATCCTCCTGCAAACACGGTAGCCAGCGCTAATGCTACTACACCTACTGTCCCAAACATCGCACCTGCTGCTTCAAGCTGCGGTACATCACTTGTGGTTAAAATATCCGCATCAATGTATCTTACTGCCGCTTCACCAAAAAGCATGTCTGCAATAAAAATGACTACAACACCGCCAATCATTGCACGCGGTATATTTTTCTGAGGATTGATCACTTCTTCTGCCATAGGGCAAATATATTCAATACCGATATACAGCCATATTCCCGCTCCCATACCTGTCCAGATTGGAGTCCAGCCATACGGTGCAAATTCCACCGGATGCGGTTCTGATATTGTGCCGATATTAAGCAATCCTCCCAGTCCAAAAATGATGAGAATCAGGATCATTCCAAAGGTCAGGATAATCTGTGATTTTCCTAATGCTTCTACACCAATACAGTTAATCACTAAAAACAATATTAGAAGCAGAAGTGCAAAAAGCTTATAGTCAATTCCAAATATGTACTCAGCACATTGACCTGCCACATAACATTCACTGGCACCGGCAGTCGAAATTAAAACAATATATCCCGTCAGCATGGCAAATATCGACATACTTTTCCCCATAGCCGGCATTGTATAATCAACGATCATGGCAGCACTTGGAATACATGATGCCAGCTCAGCATAAGATGTACAGATTAAAATGCTGATGATCCCGGCAATTCCTGCCGGAATGATAAAACCGGGACCGATTGTTCCAAAATTGTAATTCAGTGAAACCATCGTTGTCCCTGCGACTACAAGTCCTACTGCAACTCCAAAAGATTGCCAAAAACCTAACGCACGTTTTAGCGTTACTTCATTTGTACCTTTGCTCATTAACATTTACCTCCATTCTTAAAATTACTAATTAATACAACCATTTATAGCGCAAGGACTATGCCACCTTGCAGCTGACTATTTTGCCTTTTCTGTGGTTGAATGGCCGATAAATTTGCTGAATCTTAAGATAATTCGTACTCTCTCAAAAAATATTTTCTTTAATATCAATAGACGCTCCGTTTATATGTATAAAAAACATACACTACAGTTAATTCTTTCCTAACTTTAATGTATGTTTTTTGTCATCATGTATATTTTTTATACGTTAATTATATTTTTGTATATTTTTTGTACACTCGTTAAAACAGCGACTCTACCGGCGCCTGGAATTCATATGAAATATCATCCAGATTATCTGTAATGGCAAAATCAACCCACTGCATCTGTAATATATCCCCAATAAGTTTCAAATTATTTGCCCTTATGTATTCCATGATTTTATCAATACTTTTTTCCCTATTCCAAAAATTCCCTACATAAAACATACACAAATAATCGCCTTCAGGGGCTTCAATTGTATTACATTCTTTTACATCCCGCTCCCCTTCATACCGGATGATCATTTTTGCCGATAAAGGTCTCTTTTTCTTTAATATATCCTCTTTCGATATAAGTCCTCCGTATCGGTTCGTTGCAAAGATC
>CAUWJW010000299.1:0-2095 GCA_963558985.1 uncultured Clostridia bacterium
AATTTTAAAGGCTGTTTTCTTAATTTTATCTGCAACTTCAGTCAAATCTGCATCATCAGGCATTTTAGCAAGAGCAGAGCGGACAACTCCCGGACCGGATACACCTACATTAATAACACAGTCGGGCTCACCCGGTCCGTGGAAGGCGCCTGCCATGAAAGGGTTGTCTTCCGGAGCATTGCAGAAAACAACAAGCTTAGCAGCACAGATTCACTGGTTATATTTTGTCAGTACAGCAGCCTCACTGACAGCCTATCCCATAATCCGGACAGCATCAATATTGATTCCGGTTTTTGTAGAGCCCACATTAACAGAAGAGCATACAAAATCTGTTTCAGCTAAAGCACGGGGGATAGACCGGATAAGTTCTTTATCTCCGGGAGAAAATCCCTTTTGCACCAGAGCGGAGTAGCCGCCGATAAAGTTTACGCCTACTGCTTTTGCCGCACGGTCTAAGGTCTTAGCGTATTTTACAGGATCGCCCCCGGAAGCACCTGCCAGCATAGCGATCGGTGTGACAGAAATACGCTTGTTTACAATAGGAATTCCATATTTCTTTTCAATGGACTCACCGGTCTTTACAAGATCTTTTGCACAGCGGTAGATTTTGTTATAGACCTTTTCACAGGACCGGTCTATGTCGCTGTCGCAGCAGTCCAATAGGGAAATTCCCATAGTAATGGTCCGTATATCTAAATTTTCTTCTTGTATCATGGTGATGGTTTCCATGATGTCATTCATATTGATCACGTTCTATTCCTCCGGTCTTTTTTAGATTCTGTGCATAGAATTAAAAATGTCTTCATGCATAACATGAATCTGCATGCTTGGTACATTTTCTTCCAGTTTACTTCTCAATTCTTCCAGTTCACAGGTCATTTTTTCAATATCAATGATCATAATCATTGCAAAGTAATCCTGCAGAACGGATTGGGTTACTTCTGCTACATTTGCGCAGACATCTGCACAAGTGCTGCTCACTTTTGCAAGGATGCCTACTGTATCTTTTCCGATTACTGTAATTACCGCTTTCATAATTCCTCCTAAGTTCGTTTCTTTCATAGATAACTAAATTATTTTACCACAGGATGCAGAGCTCCTGCAATAGCAATAGCAATCTGACCATCAGGTAAAGTACGAGTATTATAATGTATGTTCAGACCCGGGTATTTTGCCTGAAAATAAGCCTTATTGCAGCCCTTGTGTCCGATCATACAGGAAAACCACTTGCTGCTGCTGAAAAAAGTTATATCTTTTTGCAGTAAATGAGTCTGAGGGCAGTCTTCCTCAATGAGAAGAATTGTATCTTTCAGCAAGGCTTCCATCTTTTCACGGGCAATTTCACCTTCTACCAGCTGGCGAAAGGCAGGATGAAATGTACTTCCGCTGATGGAACCGCCCTCACGAATCAGGTCAGAGCTTTTTAATCCGACTCGTATAATCTGTATATGGGCATCAGTAAGAATCTTGTACATTTCTTTTGTGACAGATACCGCTTCATCTATAGTGAGCGGATGGTAGATTCCCTTCTGATACAGCTTCATAAGGGGTGTATCCTCAATAACAATAGTAGGATACAGCCGGGCAATGGATGGTTTGAGCTTCACAGTCTCACGGGCAGAGTAGAGGCATTTTTCCAAAGAATCCTCCGGAAGTCCGATCATCAACTGGATTCCAAGCTCAAAGCCGTACTCCTGAATCAGATGAGCTGCCTGATAAATAGAGGCACTGTCATGCCCACGGCCGGAAGCCTGCAGTACATGGTCATCAAAAGACTGCACCCCCAGTTCAATGGTATTTACCTTAAAGCGCCGCAGCAGATCTAAAACGGGGCGGTCAATGTAGTCAGGGCGTGTGGATAAATGAATCTTATCGATGCGCCCCTGTTCTTTGTAGGCAAAGGCAATTTGCAGATACTGCTCCTGCTCATCCATGGGTATGCCGGTGAAGCTTCCGCCAAAAAAAGCGATTTCAATTGTTTCCATTCCCGGTCTTCCGCTTAAAGTGGAAAGCCAGGTTTCGATGGTGTTTGTAATTTCTTTTGCACTCACAGCAGGCTGCCGGGCAGTAATTGCCTTCTGGTTGCAGAAGACAC
>CAUWJW010000300.1:0-2081 GCA_963558985.1 uncultured Clostridia bacterium
AATGATTTTATACGTTTTCCCAATAAGCTTGAATTGAAAAACATGCATTTATTTCCTTTAGAATTTTGTATATTTTTGAGTTCAATATCAGTTAAATCATTGACATTAAGCAGTGCAGTGCTAGGAGTTGACTTATCCTGAAAATCGAATAACACATCAATAGACACATGGAGAAATTCAGCTAATTTTTTTATAGTACAAATATTAGGTTCACGATGACCGTTCTCATATAAAGAATATGTGGATTTTGCAACGCCTATTTTTTCAGCAATTTCTTTTTGAGAGAATCCGGCTCTAAGGCGTGCTTCTTTTAGATTAATATTGAAATTTTTTCCCATGTTAGTGTCTCCTGCTTTTCTCATAATACTGAAAATAATTATTGTATTTTGTTGAGCCTTTTTGAGAGGGGATTGTTTAGTTCTCTTTTTTCAGGAGATCTACAATTTGCCCCATAATCCAACGCTTATCTTTTAATGATAATTCGCGATAATAGCTTATCAATTCGAATTCCTCTGGACATAAAGAAGAGGTATTATGAGCGGATTCTTTTACGAATATTTTTTGAGGAGAAGCTGAATGTGTTGAGTTATTGTCCAGTAAGTAGTCAATAGAAACCTTGTAATATTGGGCAATTCTCTTGATCATTTCTAAGTCGGGTTGTCGTTTGTTCGTTTCCCACATTGCAACTGCTCCACTGCTAACGCCTAAAAAAGATGCAAAATCTCTTTGGCTTTGTTTATGTTTTTTTCGCAAGTGTGAAAGTGTAGTTCCAAAGTCCATGATTATCTCCAATCATTAAAACGATAAAGGTAGAATGTTCCGGATTCCGGAACATTTGGAATAACTATTCCTAAAAGTTTTATTTGGGATTTTCTGTAATTCTTAGAGTAGGAATAAAAAATATTGTATAGTTATCTACCGTAGTGTAGACTCCATATTTGGCACGATAGCAGTCGATACATTCGTGCAGATATTCTTCGGTTACACCCAGAAATTCTGCGGTATCATACCAATCTTCACATCCGGCAAAAAAAGCGTTGACGATTGCGGACAATTCGATTAGTTTTTTATAACCCCATAATCTTGCTTGGTGTTCTTGCTTCTTGTCTTGTAAATAAGATGGATTAATGATATTGCCAACACTTGTATAATGGTGTCCCATTTCTTCGGCAAGAATGCAGACTTTTTCCGCTGAAGTTTCCAGCTTATTAGATAATGCGATGTTACCATCTACATATAAACCTGATAGTTCCCCCATAAAGGGGAAATTTTCATCGACAGAAATATTAGAAGAAATAGCTTCGTTTAATAAGATCTCGTACTTATTCACTATAATCCCTCCCAATAAAAAACTGTTTATCAAGAATTGTAAATAGGAACTCTTATTTATTTCGTTTTGTTTTTATAAATTCAATATAATTTTGAACATCTTCACGTTCAGAATCAGTTAAATCATTTGTATTTAGATGTGCTGCTATTGTAGTAGGGGTATAATCATCGTTTATTACTTTTTTCTCAAGCTCGTCGGCACTTATACCAAGTGCATTACATATTTTGCATACATTTACATATCCTGCTTTTTCTGCTCCACGTTCAAGAATTGCTTTGACAGTGGAATAAGGCAGACCAGAAATTTTTACAATGTCGGAAACTTTCATCTTTTTTTCATACATTAAGGTTCTGAGGATTTCTGCTCTTTGGTCTATATTAATCCCTCCCAATAAAAACTTGTTTATCAAGAATTGTAAATCGGAATCCTTATTTATTACGTTTTGTTTTTATAAATTCAATATAATTTTGAACATCTTCGCGCTCAGTATCAGTTAAGTCACTGGTATTTAGATGCGCAGCCACAGTAGTTGGTGCAGAAGATGAATTCATTTCGTACATATCGTTAACAGTAATACCAAAAATTTTGCATATCCGAAATAAAGTATCGATGTCAATCGAATTAACTCCATTTTCCCATGAAGAGATAGCATTATGCTTTACACCAAGCTGATCAGCGAGAGCCTGCTGTGTTATTTTATTTTTTTTTCTGTAATATAGCAAATTTTTGGCGACTATTTTTTTTATATTAT
>CAUWJW010000301.1:0-2059 GCA_963558985.1 uncultured Clostridia bacterium
TCATATGTTTGTGCAAATACACCAATATCTTTTGTATCTCCTTGACACCAGTCAATTGCTCCTGTAATTCTAGTACATGACAGAAGTTTTTTCATGCTCTTTTCTGCAACCTGTTTATATTTTTCCTCCAAGGATATTTTATAACAGTTCATATAAAACCATGCTAGCGTTGCTGTTGCTGAGCTGTCATACGTCTGCGTACGCTGTAGGATTGCGCCAAATCCTCCGTCCTCTCTCTGATAAATAAGATACTTCTCTGCCGCATCAAGAATCCATTCTTTCAGCAAATCTTTATATTCTTTTTTCTTTATATTTTTATAAGTATCCATCAGTCCAATCACATACCAGGCCGTACCGCGTCCCCAGCCGTAAACTCCTAATGGGAGTTTACTTTTTATATGGAATGCGTGATTTGGCAATGCTGTATTTTCATATAATCCATATTGGTGGAACATTTTTATTTGATAAAAAGCGATATCTTCCCACTCGCTGATTTCAAATACTTTTGCATAGAGAGCCAGAAATGGACATACAAGACCTATTGTATCGACATACATATCTGGATTATCTTTCCCGGCAGTATAGGAGATCATTCCTTCTGAATTTATATTTTTCTTGATAATCGCAATCGAATCATCCATTGCTAATTTTATTTTTAATGGATCCGAAGCAGCTTTTAATATTGCATAAGAAAGCATTCCACAATCTACTGCTACAGGAGATTCTTTCCAATTTCCAGAAGAATCAATCAACGCTTCTGCTGCCGTCTCTGCCGCTTTTTTTTCTGCCTCAGAGTGACTTTCTAGCAGGCCTAGGATTAACGCTGCTTTTTGCCACGATTGAATCGTTTTACTTCGATATTTCCCATTCAGGAAATCCAAAAGCATATAACGTGAATTATCTGTTATTTTAACGGTTGGCGTCTTCTTAAGCCACTTTACTGCTCTTTTTTCAACTGCCTTTTCCCATTCATCCTGTTGCCAGTGTCCAATATGAAATCGGCAATATTTATTTTTTAAATAGAAAAAATAATCGATACCATAATTCACAAGGCATAATGCCAGCGCAACAGATATAAGTACTATAGCAATCGTTTTCATTATATTCCTCCAAGTTCTTTGACAGCCTCTCCTGCAATCAAAGAGTTTTGACAATATTCTGGCATTTTATTTTCTAAAAAATTTTTCGTTTGCTTTTCATGTTTTTCTAACCATTGAAAAGCTTTTGCCAGATCACTTTTGTCTGTAAAATTCTGGACAGAAACAACATAATTTTCCTCTGTTCCGAAAATATCTTTGGCAATTCCCCGGGCTTTAACAGAATACCCAACAACCAAAGTAGGAACGCAAGTTGAATATGCCGCAATGGTTGCATGAGTTCTCGCTCCTACAAATAATCTGCATTTGGAAATAATTCCTTTCAGCTCCATACAGTTGCAGTCCTCAATCATTGCCACTCGACTGTTGTCTTTAAACTGTTCCATCAAAGCATTTAATGTCTCTTTATCATTTGTCTCTGGTTTTACCACATGAGGAATTAATAAAATTTTATTTGGAGACTGTTCCAAAATATATTTCATCAATTCCAGATAATTTTCCATTACTAAGTTTCCACATGATGCAGCCAACGGACTGACATTAATTCCAATCGTATTACTTTTATCAAATCCTTCTGGCAAGTCCACATCTATCTTATCCAGCTGAAATGCCGGATCAGAACACAAAAGAACATTGTCTACTATACCTGCGTTCTTTAACCCTTCATAAGAAAGTGTTTCCCGAACCGTAATCAAGTCATATCGTTTTAAGTCTTTTATAACTTCCTCTGTCAAAACAGAAGGCTCAATAGAACACCCCCATAAAACGGTCTTTGCTCCTTTTTTATGAAGCATTCTATTATAATATCCTAATCTGTCTACGCCATTATAACAATAATTATCACCGCCGATAGACATACAAATATCTTCACGGGAAATCTGCTTTAGAAATTCTTTATGCGCACGTTTTATATATTGATAATCTGTTCCTGTAATCTTATGGCTTATTGCACTAAAGATATA
>CAUWJW010000302.1:0-2051 GCA_963558985.1 uncultured Clostridia bacterium
TATCATTATATAATCTATCATCTTTTACTGGCACTTTTTTGTCTATTTCAAAACGAAGTGACTTTTGGAGCAACTCCAAATTACTTGTTACAACTTCTTCTTTTTCTGAAAATCCATTCCAGTTTTTTACGAGTGCTCCGCAGAGTCCTTTCATATTGTAAATGTTCAGATAAGATTCTTCTCCTGCCTTGCGAAGCTGATACAGCAAGTTGTATGTATTATAAAACTTCCATGCATTTTCTTCTGTCTTATTCTGCAGGAATTGCTGCTTACATTCTTCCAGTTTCTGTGTGTAAAAATTGGTTAGATATACATATGCCTCTGTATAACTTATATTTTTAACCATTCCACCTGCGTCAATCAAAAGATTAGATATCACTGCCCCTAAAGAAATTGTATCAAGTGCACCTGAAATAGGACAATTCTCAGATAGCAGACCTAAATCTACAACTTTCCCAACCTCTGAACTGCCAATCTGTTTCATTATCGACATGGCAACCTGTTCTTCTTTGCTTTTAAAATCCCTCTGTAAAAAAGTTGCTGCGATTCGTAATTCCCTAGGGATTTCATCATCAGAAGCCTGAATAATCTCATTAAAAAACCACTCATATTTACTATATGTTTCAAAATTATATGTAAGCTCTAAATAATAAGTAATTTCATCAATACCTGAAGCTACAAAACCTAAACTCTTTCCCACTGCTCCTAAAGAATCCTTGAACGCACTATCTGCCACCTCAAATTGTATTGGTTTTCCATTCTTAGAAATGGATTTCCAATATTTTGATATAATTTGATTCATGTCATCTATTGATTCGCTTGAATTCAATTCCTTAAACAAGGATTCATCCGCAACAGAACCTGTTGCTTTCGATATACCTTTAATCACTTTATTTGCAGTTTGCAGATAACTATCCTTCCCTGCAGCATCATTCTGCTTTTTTAAAAAAGACAGCAACATTACTTTATATTTTTTGACTCCCGGAGTTTCAGCTAGCAGTACATCTTCAATATTTATCCACTCTTTCCATTCCTGATTAAGTAGTAATGCGCTGGAATAATACGCCGCACGTGCAGGGAATCCTTCATCTGAAAATAGCCATCTTATAAAATTGTCTGCACAGTACATTTCATTTGTCATAAGTCCTCTGTATGCAAATCTTTCATCTGTAGTTTGCCCCAGATATTCAATTCCTTCTTGTGGGTCTAATATCCCTATAGTATGGAACAAATCATTGATTGCTTTAAATTTCCGTTCATCGGACCAGTTACTTTGCATAATCTCTGTCAACTGATTCAACTGTACATCTGATGTGTAACGCTCGACAGCCTTAATAATATCTAAATTCTTGCTGGAAGCTATACTATCACCTGTCTTATCCCATTCGCAAATAAATCGTGTAGTATCTCTGTCGGTGCATCCATTTCCAAATCCACCGTCATTCCATTGCCCATTGGTAAATTTCCAATAAAACATCCCGTAGTCTTCATTTCCATTGGTATTATTAGATTCACCGCCGGCCCAGTTTCGATATGTGGATTCCTCCCCATTCACCCAGACCCATTTATTTTCTTCCGTTCTCATTAAGCCGAAATAGGCATCTGTGTATCCACTTTTTTTCACATAGTCATACAAGATATCATTCTCTTCCTTTGAAGAAATTGTAGCCAGATATCCTCCTTGTTTTTTGCAAAATTGCTTTGCTACATTATAGGAGTTATTCCCCAGGTCGTAAATTTTATATGTATGTCCTCCATAGGAAAGTGATTCCGTAGCACTGTCCACAGGTGTTCCATTTCCGTCTCCCTGCAGCGAGTTCATGCGTATAACCTCACCTTTTTGCACATATGCTTCCACTCTTTTATTTTCAAAAGTGGTACAAATATTATATGCCTTTCCTAAATCAAATCCTCCTGATGTAGGATAATTGGTTCCATCAATGCGAACAGAAAAACCCTGCTTGTCAACCTCCTGCAACGTTCCGATAATCATATCTGTTGGAAACTTTTCTTCATCTGCCCTTATTTTGCTTGATACTGTTCCTGCATAA
>CAUWJW010000303.1:0-2034 GCA_963558985.1 uncultured Clostridia bacterium
ACCTTCATTGAGCAGGATAATTAAGCTGCCGGAATATTCTGCACTGTCGAGAGCGTCCACCATGCCACCGCTTTTATCCAAACCATTCCAGCGTGTACAGAATAGCCGGGAATATCTGATTGGAGAATCATCTGTCAGCAAAGCACCTGCATTTGTCAGTTTTCCATTTTCGTGTTTTTTTGAGCATCATGCCACGCACCTTGCGGATGTTCCGGTCACCAAGGAAGCAAATCAAAACAAAGAGAAAACAGCATAAGAGAAATGAATACCTTCTATTCATCGTGCAATGACGATTTACCACCTATCCCTTCAAACAAAGTAACTGACACAGAAGCTATTCCATGCCCTTCATCCAGATGAATATTCAGAACACCATGATAGGTATCCGCAATCTCCTTAACACTGGAAAGCCCATACCCGTGCCCCGGCTCCTTTTTGGTAGAGCGGGGAAGTCCAATCTCGCCGGGAAGTCTGCTTCCGGAAAAGGGATTCACCGTTTTAATGAGAAAGTGCGTTTCACAGGCATGCAGGTAAACCTAATTAAGCGGCGTTGTGCAGGAACAGCAGCGCAGGCTTCCACAGCATTGCCAAGTAGGTTAGAGACAATGCGGCACAAATCGCTGCGCTTCACAAAAGTCGATTCTTCCAATTGAACCACAGGCTCAAAGGAAATCCCTAGCGCCTCCATTTCCCTTTTTTTCATAAATAGCACCGCATTGAGAAGAGAATTTCTGCAGAACCCGGAAATCCTCAGCTTTTCCAAGTCTCCCTGCAGATGGCGGGAACCGTCAAAGACCCGATCATAATCCCCGCAGTCAAGCGCAGTGCAGACTTGCGCAAGCTCCCGAACCAGCCGCCGGCGTACCTGCTGCAGTCCATCTGTATAAGCGGAGAAATTGCGGTACAGATCCAGCTGCATGGAAAGCTGCTTTTCATAAAACTTTGCTTCTGCCTCCAGGCGGATTTTCCTGTCCATTTCCTTAAGTATATAGAATACAGCAAGATCCGAAACCGCACAGACTGCAGCCAATATAAGCCATTCAGGCAGACTGCCCAGAGAACCGCTTAAATAAGCATTTAGCGAGGCGGCATTGAGCAGAAGCATCTGCACAATAACAAAACAGGATAACAGGCGGAAACTTTTGTCTGCAAAATTCCGATGCTTAATCCATTGTGCACAGAAAAAGCAGCAGGCTCCATTAGAAAAGCATGTACCGATCTGTACAATGAAAAAATAGGCGTTCCTTTCTATATAAGCAGGGCTGTAGTCAAAAAAACCATAAACCATAGCAGGCAGAGCAACAATCATCTGGGAAAAAACCGCCAGAATTGCCCCCAGAAATAAAATCAGCAGCTTCTTTGCAATGGAATCTTTAAAAATTAAAAGTGTGGAGCAGCACATATAAACAAATGAAAGAATCGTGCGTATGGGATGCCCTGCAGAAATATCTGAAATCCCTAAGACATCCAAGGGAATCAGGAGCGCAGGAACCATCACCGTAAAAAGCAGCACATGAAGCCATTTGCGGGGGGAAGTCAGAAGACTGCAGCAAAAAAGGCTGAGGATGGTATTATTTAAAGTAACACAAGCAACTAGAAGCCAGTCTGTCCAGGAATTCAAAAAAATCTCCTTTCTACTCATCGTGCAATAACGATTCATCATCTATCCTTCAAATAATGTAACGGTTACAGATGCCTGCCTGCTTTCTTCATCAGGCTTAAAATCAAGCGTTCCTTCATAAGAAGCAATCAGCTCGCTGATACTGGAAAGCCCGTACCCGTGTCCCGGTTCTTTCTTGGTGGAGTGGGGGAGTCCTGTCTCATCGGGAGGCAGGCCGCCGGAAAAAGGATTCACCGTTTTAATGAGCAAAGTACGTTTTACAGGCATGCAGGTAAACCGGATCAGGCGGCTTTGCACAGGAACAGCAGTGCAGGCCTCCATAGCATTGTCCAGCAGATTGGAGACAATGCGGCACAAGTCGCTGCGCTTCACAAAAGTCGATTCTTCCAGCTGAACCACAGGCGCAAAGGAAA
>CAUWJW010000304.1:0-2033 GCA_963558985.1 uncultured Clostridia bacterium
GTAAAGATGGGAGTAGTAAAATGGTTTGAGTATCTTTATGCTTCCATGACAAATGAGAGCCTGCAGTGGCTTCTGCTGGTTATTTCTTTGTTCGGGATGCTCATTGTTCTGTTTGAACGCTCTCATGCAGTTAAAGATTTCGGAATCTGGGCAGGAAGATTTATCCACACCAAGAGACAGGCGCTGACTGGAACTGCAATTTTAGGTGTGATTATTTTCCTTGATGACTATTTGAACAATCTGGCTGTAGGGACAACTATGAAGGGGATTACCGACCGCCTTCGCATTCCGAGAACGCAGCTTGCTTTTGTTGTAAACTGCGTAGCCGCACCGGTATGTATTCTGATCCCGCTTTCTTCCTGGGCAGTATATTTTGCAACTCTCCTGCAGGAGGAAGGTGTTACTGTGGGAGGCACTGGAATGGGCGCCTATCTGAAAGCCATGCCATTGACTTTTTATGCATGGATTATGGTAATTCTCGTTGTCCTGCATGCACTGGGCGTGTTCCCGAAACTGGGAATGATTAAAAAAGATGCTTTAAGAGCAGAGGAAACGGGCGATGTATTCCCGCTCAGCGGCGGTGTGGAAGAAGTGGATCCGGAGTTTGAAGACGAAGAGCTGCCGGAAGGCTACAAAGCCCACCCTTGGAACTTCCTGGTTCCGCTTATTGTGATGATTGCTGTAACGCTGCTGTGTGACAGTGAAGTGCTTTACGGCTCGTTTGCAGGCGTTCTTACGGCATTTGTACTGTATCTGGTACAGGGCAAGCTGAAATTCGGAGAAATTCTTACCTGTTGTTATGACGGCGTGCTCAGTATGGGATTTGTACTGATTCTGTCTGTACTGGCCTTTGCTGTACAGGCTGCCAACAATGACCTGGGACTTGCAGATTACATTATCAGCATTACACTGCCGGTTATGAAAGGGGCATTCCTGCCTGCAGTTGTATTTATTGTATGCGGTATCTACGCATATGCTACCGGATGCTTCTGGGATCTGGCAGCGATTATCCTGCCCCTTGTCATTCCGCTTGCAAATGCCATGGGCGTTGATCCGATTCTGGCATCTGCAGCAGTATTCTCCGGCGCAGCATTCGGAAGCAACACCTGCCTGTACGGAGACGGTGTTATCATGTGTGCACAGGGGTGCGGAATCAAATCTATTGATCTGATGTTTGCGACCCTTCCATATGCCTGCATTTCAGGAGGGCTTACACTTATCCTTTATCTCATTTGCGGATTTGTATTCTAGAGGTGGATTATGGAAAAAAATAGAATGTTAGAAACTTTGTCTAATCTGGACAATACCTTCGGTGTTTCCGGAAACGAAGAAGAGACAGCGGCTGCGCTGAGAAAAGAGATGGAAGGTCTTTATGACGAATACATCGAAGATCCGCTCGGCAGCCAGATTTTTATCAAATACGGCAAAGACAGAGACAGAAAAGTGGTACTGTCTGCCCATATGGATGAAATCGGTTTTATTATCAACTATATTGAAGACAACGGGATTGCCCGTTTCCTTCCGGTAGGCTATCATGACGACCGGACAGCGGTTAATCAGGATATGGTTGTTATGACAGACAGCGGGAAAAAGGTATACGGTGTGACCGGCTCTAAACCTGCTCATATTATGACAGAAGAAGACCATGAAAAAGTCATCAAGATTGAAGATCTGTTTGTGGACTTTGGAACCATGTCAAGAGAAGAAACCAATGCACTTGGTGTAGAAGTGGGTGACTACATGGGATTTGCAAGAGAAGGAAGCCTGCTGAACGGCGGCAAATTCTATACAGGCAAATCCGTTGATGACAGAGCCGGATGCGCTGTGCTTGTAGAGCTGATGAAACGCCTTCAGGATGTGGAGCTGGATTACACACTCTGTGTAGTGGGATCTGTACAGGAAGAAGTGGGCATCCGCAGCGGCGGTCCGTTGGTAAACAGACTGAAGCCGGAACTGTTTCTTGCAGTTGACGTAACACTGACAGGTGATACGCCGGGAGTGGAAATCAACAAGTGCTCGGAAAAAATGGGCGC
>CAUWJW010000305.1:0-2022 GCA_963558985.1 uncultured Clostridia bacterium
ACCAGCAACAAAGCGTGCGCAACCGCAGAGCTTTTATTTCATCGTTTTCCACAGTGCGGTTTAGGGGTCATTACATATGATCAGCCGGGGCATGGCAGCGAAGAAGCAAAGAACGATACGCTTCAGATTGAAAACTGCAAAGACAGCCTTGCTTGCGTGGAAGAATATGCAGCGGAGTATTATCCCGGGAAAACAATTTATTATTTCAGTTCCAGTTACGGAGCATATATTACAGGATTGTATATAAGCACTCGTCCCCATAGGGGAGAAAAGGCATTTTTTCGCTCGGCAGCTGTCATTATGCCTGAACTGATTTTAGGCGATAAGCAGGAGCCTGATCCGGAAGTGCTGGAAGAACTAGATAAAACCGGATATATAGAACCGGATCTGGGACTGGGAGATATCATCAGACTGCCCAAAGGATTTTTTGAGGATCTGCAGGAAAATGATCTTTTTCAGAAGTTTGACAATACCTTCTGCAGAAAAACTGATATAGAGATGGTGCATGGACAAAAGGATCCGGTGGTACCTGTTCTGGCTGCTCAAAAATTTGCCAATGAGTTTGGATTTAAAATTACAGTGATGGAAGAAGAGGGACATTCTATTTGCAGTCTGCCACAGTCGCCGGATCGGGTGGCAGACCTGGCACTGGATTTTTATCTGAAAAAATAATAGAAGATTAAAAGAAGGAGATGGCATTCAGGCGAACTGAAAGCATCATCTCCTTTTTTATATAAATCATTATCTTCTTTTTCTGCAGACAGCAGCGACAGCAGTTCCGGAACTTAATACAGCAGTTAAGAAAAGAAGTGCAACATAGAGATTGCTGTCATCGCCGGTTTTGGGAGATTCTGTCTGCGATTGATCCGGGGAAGAGCCTGCAGAAGTCTCATTTTCGGAGGACTGTGGATTTTCCGGTGTTTGAGGATTCTTTCCGGGAGTACTTTCCTCTTCACCGCCGGTCTGCTCATCGGTATCCGAACCGTCATATGGAATCATTGCAGGGTTTTTCAGGGATTGAGCGACAGCGCCCTCTGTCTGGAAGTATTTTACCAGAACTTCATCACAGGCATTAAACTCTCCGGCTTCTTCGGCATCGGCCAGCTGCGGATAATCATCAGATTCGGCAGCATAGTTATTCGCAGCAACTGTATACATTTTATTCTCTTGAAGAACATTGCCCTGAATTTTGATGGAACGGATCCGTTTTCCTGACGGCTTTGGCAAGTCATATACAGCAGTAAGACCGCCTACCTGCAGATAACTGCCGCTGTTTTCGGGCCAGGCACTGTCATCCTTGGCATCGTAAGCTTTTTTTGACTCAACCTGAATATCAAGAGAATGTTCAAGAATATCTTTTAAGGCTTTTCCGGAAAGTTTCTTTGTTACAACATAGTTGCCGTAAGGGCTCACACCAATAATATCTTTATAAGTAACTGTGCCCTTTTGAATGGAAGCACGTATGCCTCCGGCATTTTCAAAAGCAACATCCGCACCGGTTGTCAGAAGGTAGGCATCGGTCACGACTCTTCCTAAATTCGTTTCTCCGATACGAAGCTGATACCAGTCGCCGTCAAGGGCTTCAGGAGTAGAGCCTACCTGCTGCTCCATAATGCTTTTCTGTTCTTCCTGAATCTGTGCAAGCAGTGCAGAAACCTGACTGTCTTCCGGATAAGAGGCGGAGTCATCGCAGGTTTTGTATGTCCGGGAAGGGAGGACGGTTAACTGACCGGCTTCATCAAAGGTGCAGTCCAGCTGAATCAGACTTGCACCGGAAAGATAGAATCCGCTTTCTGCCAGGTAAGCCTTATCTCCGTCAGGTGTGGTTACAGTTGTATCAATATTCAGGTGCTCATGGCCGCATAGCCACAGATCCACATCATCTACCTGAGCGGCAAGACGGTCAGGTGCATAAGTATGAGAAAGCGCGATGATCACATTGCAGCCCTGCTGTTTCAACTCCTGTACAGCTTTTTTTGCATACGCAGCAGAAGGTGTAAAGGTTAGTCCTGAAACATTGGC
>CAUWJW010000306.1:0-2015 GCA_963558985.1 uncultured Clostridia bacterium
CAGTCTTTACCTTAGAAAGTATCCCAGGGAAGATATTACCTTCACCTTCAACTTTTACTCTTGGCTCAATAACGTCTTTTACTGGTGTGATACGAATGCTATCCCCTGGTTTTGCAATGTGGAAATCAATAAATTCCAAGATTTCATCCTGTTTCAGCATTTCAATCAGCTCAGTCTTATTCACATACAGAGTCCCATTTTCAATTTTAGACTCTGGACCAAATTGGATATCTCGAATGTGAATATACCCTAACTCAAGTTTCATAAAATTTCCCTCCTTAATGCATGATATAATAATGTAAAATCGATTTCTCTGAAATCTTCTAAAATATTTTCTGTGTAGCAGAGATCCCTCTGTTTGTGTAAAAACTTCTCATAGGTTGCAATTCCTTTCTCAATCAACTCCAGAGAGAATTCATCTACAAATCCTCTCCTATCTGATATAAGAATAGATTTATAAGGCGTCTCCCCCGGCTTGACACTACCTGAAAGAGGATGTGTTAGAAGAACAGCACCTTGATGTATTTTATTTCTTACATAATAGAGTATATCTCCATAGCTACCTTCCAAAAAATCAATTCGAAAGTCCCCTTCATAATACTCTTGTACCTTCTTATTATTAGTAACAATAAGCTTCCCCATAAGTCTCCTTTTCTCTTTCTACATCAACATTTTGAAAATCAAAAAGCAGAAAGCTGCCCTACATAAAACCGCCTTCTGCTCTGTCATTAACCTGAGAGTTTCTTTCTTTACGAAATTGCTCCTTCGGTGCTATTCGCTTTTCAGAGTCCTGTCCGAAAGCGGTCCTTTTACCTGAGATATTCACCGCAGCTGTGGCTTTCAGCTACGGTTTACTCCTTCGGTGCTAAAATCAGTCTCTCCCGCCATCATCAACCAGTATGTATTTACTTTTTAAGCCTATTAATATCCTGCTGTCAAACCGCAATCAATGGAAAGCGTTGTAGCTGTAATAGATTCCACCTTCTTAGATGCCAGAAACAGCACACATGCTGCGATTTCTGACGGTTGAATAAACTTCGCTTTTTCACCCTGCGGATATTTTTTCAGTAGATTCCAGTAGTATCCTTCCACATCTCCACCTCCATATACCTCTGCCTGTCCTACCAGCATTGGGGTTTCTACATCCGCTGGTGCAATGGCATTTACACGGATTCCACGAGGCGCCAATTCCAATCCCAAAGACTTCGTAATCAAAGTTACACCCCCCTTAGACGCATTGTAAATACAGTTCCCTGGATTTCCTCCTATTCCAGCATCAGAGCTAATATTTACAATACACCCTCCTGTTTTTTCCAATTCAGGAATTGTTCTGCTACATACAAAGAAAGTCCCTTTCAGATTTACGTTTACAACACGATCCCATTCTTCTTCTGTCATCTTATCAGAGTCACCTTCAACCCACAGTCCCGCTGTATTTACCACAATATCAATTTTACCTGCGCGCTTAACAACTTCCTCAACCATGTTTTCAATAGTATCAATCCTTGTAACGTCCATTACAATATAATCCACTTCGCCATACTGTTTTAAATCTGCTACAACTTTCTGAAGCTTTTCTTCATTAATATCCGCTAGATAAACCCATGCTCCTTCTTTCAGAAATGCCTCAGCAATGGTTATTCCCATTCCGCCGCTTCCACCAGTAACAATCACAGATTGACCTTTGAATTCACTCATTACATCTACCTCTTTTCCTATTGTTTAATTACAGAATTTTAAATAGTAACTTCTAAAAACAAAGCAAATTTCTACTACACCCTCTTTCAATGCAAACAGCATGCCAATTATAACCTCTTTGAATTCTCCCGTTTTTTCATTAATCATATTTGGTAAATTTATTATTATTGATAATTTTGCTCAATTATTTTTTTCAAAAGCCAAGTTTTTTTGCAAAGTATCTATGTTTGTAGGAGGTTGATTTTTTTATCATTATCGATAAAAACACTATATATATTTTTAATATACTAATCTTTATTAGAAATATCTCGTGAACA
>CAUWJW010000307.1:0-2010 GCA_963558985.1 uncultured Clostridia bacterium
ATTTCAACATCGCCTTTTCGCTCCAGTTTTATAAAAAAGCTTTCTTCCGCTGCACCATATTGGGACAGTAAATTCTTCAGCTTATGTAAAATCTCCAAAGCATCTTCTTTGCCCGGCTTTCCAAATGCAAGAATTACTTTTATATCTTTTCTTTTTATCTGATTAGAAGAAATCGCCAGAAAATGTTCCATATCCATTGTATGAAAGCGGTTGTAATATCTGCATTTTGAAAATGTCTCTCTGCACAGTGGTTTTCCCGGTGTTGCCTGCTCCCCAAGATTCATCATTTTAAAAGTATCTTTGTGCCAACGATTAACACATACCAATTCATGATCTTCTGTCAGACGCAAGTCCAGCTGAAAAATCCTATATCCGTTTTTCAGTGCATGTTCAAAGGCTTCTGGTGAATTGGTATTTTTATAACGGACAGCAATAGCACCTAAAGCAGGTGCTACCAGTGACTTTTTAAAGTCGATATCTTCTACTGCAGCCTGCCTCTTTGTGCAATGATGCTGCACAAAATCCTTTATAGCATCATAGACTGTATCCTTCTGATTCTGTTTGACAAACTTTTTTTCTTCCATGGCACAAAGCAGCCGTTCTACAGCTAAAGCCGGAATCATTTGATCACAGGATAAAAATCTCTCCGGTGCACCAATCTTTTCACTCCAGAATCTCAACTTTTTGTTCCAGACAAATCCGATACTCGCAATCCCCAGAGAATAGGCAACGATATTAGAATGCATTCTTCCTGCAATTACTCCGGAAAATTTAGCGATGTTACGAACCACTTCGACGCCATCCAGAGGCGTTTTCAGTTTTTCTCCATGACCCACATATGCCAGCACTTCGTCCGCAAACTGCTCATCATAAGTGTCGCCATTGGTAAACAAAACCCACGGAAGCTGTTTCTTCTCAAGCTCATCTATAACTTCTTTCCAGAAGTTCAGCTGAAAATCTTTGTCAATCTGTGGATTTCCATAATCGGAAAACAGCTTATGCCGAACAATACCCAGACTGATTTTTTTCTCATTGCGGTAAAACTTCCATAATCCTAATTCTTTTTTATATGTTTTGGCACACCACACAGCAGGGTCATATACAGAATAGAGCTTAATCTCTTTATTTATGATATAATCATTTTTCAAAAGTTCTATATCGTCCCGTACACTAATCCCTTTAACGCAAGGGAGGTTCAGAGCCTCTTTAAGCCTGCGGCTTTTTTCATCATCCGGATAAAATTTCTCTGCTCCAATAGCACTCAAAAAGACGGGCACCTGATATTTCTGTGCCTCGTTGATAATTTCCGGAATATACAGCCAAAATTTTTCATTTGTGGATTTTATAATTCCGCCTGCAAAAATAACTGCATCTACATATTTAATCTGCCCAATATCTCTGGATGAAATGCTATATCTCAGCAAAATAACTTTCTTCGGATGAACTGCCTTTTTTATCAGAAAATAATCATTATCTGCTAGAATCGAATCTCCCAGATTCATGTTTGCTGTTTCCACCATTAAAATTTTCAGTGGCTCTTTATTCATAAAAACCTCTTATCTCTATTGGCATAAATGGGCGATAATCTTTTTCTTCGTTCTCTGGATTGCATTATCTACGGCCTTTACACTTTTCCCAAGATTTTCTGCAATCGCTTTATAGTCTTTCCCCTGCAGGTATTCATTCCACACCTGCATTTCAAAGGTACTGAAAAGCTTTTCTTCATTGCTGATAATAGATTTCATGACATCTTTCAGCATAATTTGAGCTTCCGGATCGAAGTTGCTGTCAGAGCGCAGCGTCTGCTCCAATGTAGACTCTGCATCGTCATCATCGGATAAAGGCCGATTAAGCGAAATTGATGTATTAAGCGGTGAATGTTTCATTCGGCTGGCCACCTTAATGGCCGTAATAATCTGCCTGGTAATACACAGCTCCGCAAAGGTATGAAAGGATGTGTCTCTCTGTTCCCTATAGCTTTTGATAGCTTTGAACAAACCGATCATCCCC
>CAUWJW010000308.1:0-1942 GCA_963558985.1 uncultured Clostridia bacterium
GCACAGACATTTGCGTCATTTCCAATGCACTGATGATAAAAGCCTTCCTTCCGCAGGTTCCTATAAAAGTAGACAGTTCCTGCTGCGCCGGAGTAACCCCTGAAAGTCATAAAAATGCGCTTGAGGCTATGAAAAGGTGTCAGATCCGGGTTTATTAAACCCGGTCTCCCCACCTTGCTGCTTTTACCGAAAACTGCGCCACCCTCCGAAATCAAATATATGTCTCAAATGGAATCCCGCTGTTCTTCAGATGACGTATCAGACAGATACCACATAGATAACTTCTGCCATGCCCCTCTTTATAAATAGATGTTTTTATTTTATTAAATGCAGAAAACATCTTTCTTCTATACCATTTAGGAATGTCACAAATAACAACTCCATATACATAATCCACACAATATGCCTCTTTTTTCTTCTTATATCGGATTTTTCTATGCTGAAACACCTTCCGATAATACTTGGCCTTCGTATCAATAAACATATATCGGTTATACAGCAGCGAAAACTTCTTAATCCGGACTGCTGTGGGCAAAGAAAAGGTATCTTCTTTTATTTCAATTTCATTGACCGGTGCCATCTCCATCTGCAAATCTTCTTCCTGTTGTATCTCTTTAATATGGTAATCACTTTGATATTCAGCCATGATTTGTGCAGCTACATGAAACGTACATCTTCCATTCACTCGCTGTTCATGAAAGCCTTTTTCAATAATCCGCTCCTTTTCTTTTATGCAGTAGTTATTGTGCAGCAGCCGTACAATATGACTTTTCTGTGTATACTGAAGTCTCCAGGTATCCTCATTAACTGCAAACTCCATTATATTTGGAGATATACATCTGATTGCTGCACCTTTGTGCCGCAGGAGCTTGTATATGTCACCTGCATCCGCTTTTATCCTATTAAAGAAACCTTCTGCAGCCTCAATATCTTCAGGGTTATCAATACACTTTCGTATTACCGCTCTCACCCTGCACTCCCGGCAGGAAGGCATCTCAAAAGTAAACTCGTGACACATTTCAAAGTATCCATCAGGAATTTTCTCTGCAGCTCTGCAGGTTCGATCGTGCAGAATCCGTTTTTCTCTGTGAAATATATATCTGTTATACGGATCATTTAATTTATGTTTTCGCATTCTTGCAAGACGGTCGTTTTCACTGCTTTTAAGCCTTTTCTCTTTTTCCTCATCACTGATATTCAGTGCTCGCTGTACCTTTTCATTCGTCTTTTCAAAATTCCTGTCAACTTTAAATTCAGAAGGTCGGTTCAGCAGTTCCATAATATCATCGTCTTTCGCTTCTAATATTTTTTCAATTTCCATTTCTCCATCCTCAGTCTCCTCCTGCCTTTTCCATATTTACATTATAAATACCTTTCCTCAAACTTCAAGATAATTCTTTTCAGCAAGTGCAATCTTAATAAAATCTTCCTTTTTTTGACTGACTTTTTGTAATTTATATTCGTTATACTATGTAGAAAATCTGTAAATACAATTACCGCACAAAGAAAGGAAGTAATGAAAATGAAAAAATCCGGAAGGCGACGGTCTCATAAAAGAAAAAAAGGAAGAGCAATCATTTTTCTCCTGATCCTGCTGACTGTACTTGGTTTTTTTCTGTTTCGAAACAGTATGGAAGCTGACAGTTCCTTAGGCTGGAGACTGATTCTTGTAAATGAAGCGCACCGGGTTCCCCATAATTATGAACCTGAGCTTACCCGGCTGTCTAATGGCGAACAGGTGGATTCTCGAATTTATCCGCCACTGCAGAAGATGTTCGATGATGCACGGGCACACGGATTGAATCTATTTGTAAGAGAGGGATACCGCACAGAAGACGAACAGAAAGAGTTGCTGGATGAGAAAATTCTGACTTATGAAAATGAGGGTTATTCCCGAAAAGAAGCAAAAAAACTGGCGCGGGAATACGTTGCCTCTCCCGGC
>CAUWJW010000309.1:0-1928 GCA_963558985.1 uncultured Clostridia bacterium
ATTCTGCAACATTGCGATAATTTGTAATCCCTCCAATTCCGCAGATAGGAATATCCACGGTCTGTGCAATTGTTGCTACGGTTGCAAGTCCCAGCGGGCGAATAGGACTGCCTGAATAGCCTCCGTAAGTAAGCAGGGAGGGTCTTCCCGTTTCAATGTCCACATATAAAATACACCTTATCGTGTTAATCGCACTTACGCCGCTGCCCCCCGCCTGTTTCACAGCTTTTGCTACAGCAGAAATATTCGTAGAATTCTGAGACAGTTTTACGATGACTGGAAGCTTTACATTGTAAACTACTGCCTGTGTGATTTCATAGACTGTCTCCGGATTGGAGGCTACTACTTCAAGAGCTTCCCACATGGGATTGGATACGCTGATTTCAATGGCATCTGCTCCGAATTTCTCCATCTTGGCAGCTAAATATGCAAGCTCCGAAGGCGTATGCGCCGAAATGCTGGCAATGACGATTCCGCCATCTTTTTTTGCAATCTGCATTTCCCGTTCCCAGCCTTCAATCTGAATGTCGCTGTACAGCCGGATATTCTGTGCCCCTAATCCATCATAAGCGATTCGCGGTCTTACATCTAAAAGTGTATCACTAACCACGCTTTCAGTTACAACCGCTCCGGCCCCTGCCTGCAGCAGGCGGTGAATACTTTTTCCATCCCGGCTCCATGGTCCTGCGGCAGCCATAATCGGGCTTTTCATTTTTAACCCTAAAAATTCTGTATCTATCATTTAAAACATTTCTCCAATTCTATCTTTGTGCCCGCAGGATTTCCGTACTTTAAGCTTAGATTGCAGCAGAATAATGCGGGGTTCTTTTTGTTCTTCTTCGCCCTCGATCATATCGAAAAGCAGGCGGGCTCCGTAGACTCCCATTTTATGAAAAGGAACTTCAACAGTCGTCAGTTTAGGCTCTACCAAATTAGACATACGGATATTGTCAAATCCCACTACTGCTACATCTTCCGGAATAGTCAGGCCTTTATCTTTAATCGCCTCCATAGCTCCAAAAGCAATATGGTCGCTGCTTGTAAAGATAGCTCTCGGCGGCTCTTCCAGTTCCATAAGCTTTTTGGCGCCCAGGTATCCCCCTTCAATGGAGTTTTCTGTTTCTCTGAAATAGTCCTTCCTGAAAGGGATTTCTGCTTTTTGCAAGGCTTTCTTATACCCGGTACTTTTGTTTGCATTTTCTACTGTAGGGTCTTTTCCATAAAGCATTGCTATTTTTCGGTAGCCATTTTCCAGCAAATGGTCCATGGCTCTTCCTGCAGCCTGTTCACAGTCTACACTTACAATGTGAAGACTTCTTCCCCCTTTGTGCTCTCCGATCAAAACAAAAGGGATTTCCTGTTCCTGCAGCAGTTCAAAGTCTTCATCCTCCAGCGTTGAGCAAATAAAAATGACACCGTCTACGCGACGCCGAATCATTTGTTCTAAATATTTTTTTGCTTTTTTCCTGTCATTTTCGACATTGCACATGAGGGAAATATAGTCCTTTTGATGTGCTACACCTTCTACCCCTTTTGCAATTCCCATGTGCACCGGGTTCAGGATATACGGGATCATCAGACCTATGGTACCGGTCTTATTAAAGTTAAGTCCTCGCGCAAACCAGTTCGGGGTATATTCTGTCTCTTTTATAATTTTTTCAATCTTTTCTCTGGTTTTCGGCGCTACATGCTCCGGGTGGTTCAGCACTCGCGAAACTGTTGCCACCGAAACACCGGCCTTTTTGGCAATATGTCTGATATTCATAATGTCCTCTTTTATCATTCCTGTACAAAGCAAACAAAGTTTGACAGCGGTCAAACTTTGCTCTTCTCCAACTATAAGCAATGGATCAAAGTAAAGCCGCAACACGCCCGATAGTTTTCAGAATATTATCATAATTATTATCGCATGTTGCGGCTTTATTTTC
>CAUWJW010000310.1:0-1892 GCA_963558985.1 uncultured Clostridia bacterium
AGCTGGAATGATGTAAACCCGATTTTTTGCATGTTGTTATACCCCTCTTTCTGTCACTATGATTCCATATCTTGTATTATATATCCTAAATCTTAAAATTGATATAATAAAATATAGAATTTCTTTAAACATTTTCGTGATTTTTTCTTCATGGAGGTATAAAATATGGTTTACTTAATTACTTATGATTTAAATAGTCCTGCTTCTTCTCACAAAGAGGTTCAGAATGCGATTAAAAAAATTGCTTCCTCCTGGTGCAGTTTTTGGAAAGGTGCTTATCTGATCAGGTCCGGTCTGCCTTCCGGTCAGATTGTAGAGGCAATCAAGCCTTGTCTTGATGATACTGACCGACTGTTTATTGCAGAAAGCACCGGTAATTTTCAGGGCTGGCTGACAGATGAGCAGTGGAAGTTTGTTGAGCGCAATATTTACGGAAGGTGATGATTTTTATCTATGTGATTCAAAAGCATCGTAGCCATTGCAATATATTTAATTGTGTTGCGATCTGTAACTGCTCTGCAATAAAATTCCGGCTTGCAGATTTGTTTGCAACCCTATCTACCATGCAGAATTTAAGAAATCTATTGATTTTTCCCATGATTTCATATGCATTTGCTTTCTCTGCGGATTTCTGGTATACTCTCTTAGCAGAAAGTCCCTCGGCGGACAAGTATGAGTTATCCGGCAATGCCTGGGATAACGCTTGATACCGAGAGACTTTTTCTTTTTGTTATGCCGTTTTTATTGCGGAATACATTGATTGATGTATGTATGGTAGGTGACCCTTCTAAGAAGTCACTGTCTCCCAACTCCTCCAGAATCTGCTTTTTATATTTCTTTGCGTTCGTATTATCAACTGCTTCAAAAGCTTTTTGTGGATTGACCCCCATCTTTTCAAATTGAGCAAGAATATCATCGTCGGTAAATTGTTTCTCCCTCATCTCAGTCACATGTTTATGCAAAGACTCATCTGGAATTTCTGTGTTATCGTTGCTTTTTGCGGAAGGTTCGGGTATATTGTTAGTAATAGAATCTGCTTCTAATAGGTCCATATCCTTTTCAGGATAGGTTCCGTGAAGGGGTTCTATTTTTATTTCATCAATTTCTCCAACTTTTAATGGGCCTTCCAACGTATGATAATGGTATCTGCTCATATCGGGTGCATCTTTAATTCTCATATTCACCTTATAGGTAACTTCTTGAATGGTCTGAACCATTTTTCCATCTATCTTTTTAGGAACAACCTTTTCTGTTTTAAAAGTACCTTCATAATATGAAAAAGGATTGACACGATTCTTTGTATTTGCACTGCTTCCAACTTTTTTCACGTTTTCGATTATATCATCTAGCACCAATAAACTTTCTGCATAATGTGTTGATTTTACTTCTTTTGCGGTGGGTACCGGACCCACGTCGGCATTAGAAGTCGGAATCGAGTCTATTTTTGTCGCACCACTTTTATTGGCCTTTTTACCCTTTTGGTATAGAATATTTATAGGGTTAGATTTATCTCCCCACCCGGGCAATTGGAGCCCATGGTCTGGGAGAGTGTCTAACCCTAGTTACCCTTGATTTTTATGGAAGATTTAGGTAGATTATTAATAGAAGCATCCGTGTAAGCGTTATCGGACGTCAAGGCAGGGGCATTTGCATTTGCCGTATACGGGGCTTTTTCTTTTTTTGCCATATTCATATAGGCGCTTGATACGTCCTAAGTCGTTTATGCCTATAGAATGCACATAGCCATCTACATTTTTTCCTGTGTACCGTGACGTGTTATTAGGTTTTCCAAAAAATACAAAACCCGCTGAACGCTTGAAATGCTACGTTTCAGCAGGTTTTCACCTTGGAGCGGATGATGGGAATCGAACCCACGTCGCCAGCTTGGGAAG
>CAUWJW010000311.1:0-1871 GCA_963558985.1 uncultured Clostridia bacterium
TACGGTTTGTCCTCCCCAGGCCGCCTTGTCTAAGATGAGAGTGTCCAGGCCGGATCGGATAGCATAGATTCCTGCCGACAGCCCTGCCGGCCCTGCACCGATGATAATAACGTCGTACATAGTCCCACCTCCGTGTTTGTTTATCAAGTAGTATTATTATACCCTTTCCTTCTAAAATTTAACATGTCTCACTAAAATCAAGCAAGCTGACGGCATGTCGTCATACGATCAAAAAGCAGGATGCTGCAAAACACCCTGCTTTTTGATATTGTTTGTATCAGTCATGTACGGACTCTTCTTCCCAGCTGACCATCTTGCCTGTATTGGCGTCTATTTCAAAGCTGTATTCCTTTTCTCCATAAACAATTTCACCTTCGTATTCCTGGCGCCCATTATCTGTATCCAGGTGGAACTGAACAAGATCCGACTCTTTTGCCCCGGGAACTTTTTCCAGCGCCATTTCTTTCGCCTTTTTTTCACTGACAGCCGGTTTCTGTGTGGCTGTCGTCCCTGCATCCTGAGATGCCTCCACAGTTGTTTCCACTGCTGCAGTCTCCTGCTGCGCTGCATTGTTCCCATCATCAGACGAGCAGCCTGCCATCATAAAGACTGCAATCATTCCTGCTAAAATCAATGTTAATTTCTTCATAAAAGAAACTCCTTTCATTTCCCTTATATTGTGCACTTATTATACTTTTTATAAATGAAAGAAAGATTAAATTTTTTTATTTTCATTACTTTTTATTGCAGGCTCAAAATACGCGGAAGCTGCTATACTTCTTCAACTGTCACTTTTTTCATAATCTGCGGTTCTTGCGGCTTGTCATTAAAGCTTGTCTTTACACTGACAATCTTATCTGCTGCCTCCATCCCTTCTGTAATCTTTCCAAAAGCGGCATACTCACCATCCAGATGCGGTGCTGAAGCGACCATAATAAAAAACTGAGATCCTGCTGAGTTGGGATCCATACTTCTTGCCATAGAAAGTACACCTCTTGTGTGTTTCAGTTCATTTACAACTCCATTGGAGAGAAATTCTCCTTTAATCGTATGTCCCGGTCCGCCTGTTCCATTTCCGAGCGGGCATCCGCCCTGAATCATAAATCCCGGAATGACTCTGTGAAAGGTTAAGCCGTCATAAAATCCGTCTTCTACTAATTTTACAAAGTTTTCCACTGTTTCCGGTGCTGTTTCCGGGTACAGCTCTCCTTTCATAATATCGCCGTTTTCCATTTTAATTGTTACAATCTTCATTGATTTCTCCTTCCGTATTATCGTCTTATTTTAAAAGCATCGTATCCCTGATAGTCTTCTTCCAGGAACTTCCACAATTCATCTTTAAGGTATTCCGGGTAAAGGACTTCCAAATGACACATTTCTTCTCTGGACATAAATCGAACTTCCCGCAGCACCTGCTCATTTTTTTCAAATTCCGGATCCATGCCCAGCTGCAATTTTCCGCCTTTTGGTTCTGCCAGAAAAAAATTCACAAATCGCTGCCCGCGTTTTTCCGAAACTTCTTCCACATGCCAGAGCAGCTTTCCCATCTGCACATGAAGCCCTGTCTCTTCCAGCACTTCTCTGACACCGGCTTCTCTTGAGGTCTCTCCCTCTTCGACTCCGCCTCCCGGCACCATCCATATATCGCGTCCCTCATGGTGCTGACGTACCATAAGGACCCTTTTCTCATCGTCCAATATAACGACTCTTACACCGCCTACCCACATAATATCGCTCCTACTATTGCCATTAAAATCGTAATCTTAATGGGACTGACTTTAAATTTCCCTGCAAGAATCAGGGTTACGACAAAAATCAAACATGGAATCACATTGATATATCCTGCAGGATCCTGAAAAATTTTCGCCGAC
>CAUWJW010000312.1:0-1867 GCA_963558985.1 uncultured Clostridia bacterium
CAGCTGCAGCAGTTATGTCCGTGGGAAATCGCCTGATTACCTACATCACAGATGCACCGGCGCCTCTGGAATATGGAATGTTTGCAAGCCTTGCATTTGGATTTGCTGCCATGTGGGTGTTCCAGTGGGCGAGAACAAAGGCGGATGTTATTGAGAAAAAGCTGATTGCCCTGGCAATCGCGGGCATCATATGTATTTTGGGTATGATGTATACAGACAGCGGATATGCGGTCATACCGGTAATTTTAATCGGTTACTTTTTCCATGAGAGGAAAGGGTGGATTTGTCTGTTTACGATCGTTGTATCTGCAGTAATTGCCTTTAACAGCATCACCTACAGCGCATCGGGGAATATTCAGTGGGATCAGTTCTTTGGTGTTGACTGCCAGTGGTCCATGGCGGCAGTAATCTTTTTTATCCTTCTGTACAGTGGCAGACCCGGAGCACAAGGCGGTGCAGCCAAATGGTTTTTCTATCTGTACTATCCGCTCCATATATGGGCATTTTGCCTGGTAGGCATGCTGGCTCTATAACTTAAATACAATTATACGATGAAAACCCTGTATCTGCAAGGCTACAGGGTTTTTTGGGTAATGGAGGCGCTTTTTGCACATACTAAAATCAGAAGCAAGAAAACCGGAAACGTGCAGGGAGCCGGTGCAGACGTTAGAAAAAGCCTTTAGGAGGAAAAATATGAGCAATAACGAAAAACAAATTAAATGCAGCCGACTGGGAAGAGAAAAATCGCCTTATCTGCTGCAGCATGCACAAAATCCGGTAGATTGGTATCCATGGTGTGAAGAAGCCTTTGAAACCGCCCGGAAAAGGGACCTTCCGATTTTTCTCAGCATCGGCTATTCTGCCTGCCACTGGTGCCATGTAATGGCTCATGAGTCCTTTGAAGATGAAGAGGTGGCGGAGATTCTCAACAAAAGCTTTGTAGCAGTGAAAGTAGATCGGGAAGAGCGCCCCGATATTGATGCAGTTTATATGGCAGCCTGCCAGGCATTGACAGGAACCGGAGGATGGCCGCTGACGGTTATCATGACCCCGGATCAGAAGCCTTTCTTCGCCGGCACCTACTTTCCCAAGAAGGAGACCTATGGGCGAATGGGCCTGATAGAGATTCTGATGTCAGTGGAAGAAATCTGGAAAAAAGACAGGCAGAGACTTATAGAGCAGGGAATGAAAATCCTCTCTTTTATAAAAAAACAGGAGCAGAGTGGCAGGCAGATGCACACTGCACAGGAACTGCAGGAAAAAGCCGGTGCATATTTCAGGCAGTCATTTGATTCAAGATGGGGAGGGTTTGGAACAGCGCCCAAATTTCCTTCACCCCATAACCTGCTGCTTCTCATGGAAGAAGGAACAGAAGAATCAATGCATATGGCGCAAAAAACACTGGAACAAATGTACAGAGGCGGCATCTTCGACCACATCGGCGGAGGATTCTGCCGGTATTCCACTGACAAAAAATGGCTGGTACCCCACTTTGAAAAAATGCTTTATGACCAGGCGCTGCTTTTGCTGGCCTATGCGCAAGGATATGTGAAAACAGGCAGAGACTTATACATTCGGGTGGCAGACAGCATTGCAGAATATGTAAAGAGAGAGCTGACCCATGACAAAGGCGCTTTTTTCAGCAGCCAGGATGCAGACAGTGAAGGAGAAGAAGGCAAGTACTATGTTTTTTCTAAGGAAGAAATCCTTCGCCTTCTTGGAAGGGAAGAAGGACAGGCCTTCTGCAGACGGTTTGATATCACAGATGATGGAAACTTTGAAGGAAAAAGCATACCCAACCGAATCACAGATCCGGCTTACAGCGAAAAAAGCAGCCCCGTCATACTGAAAAAACTTTTGCAGTACC
>CAUWJW010000313.1:0-1853 GCA_963558985.1 uncultured Clostridia bacterium
ACTGAAGCAGCCACCACCTTTTTTGTATGACGCAAAACTGGGTCCATAAAAATTCATGGTAAGTCAATACTTTATTCTGCTCTGCCATAAAAAAAGCATGCTTCGACTTGCGGATGGTTTCTTGTATCTTTTCTTCTCTCGGCTCTGCCCATGCCTTTTTCTCATACCTGTTTATCTTTTCTTTTTGGTTCATTTTTGCCCTCCTTTCCTGCCTGCTGTTCCATTTATCTGTCGTTCCAGCTGTTTCCTCGCTTTTCGCAGGCGATACTTTACTAATGGAAGCCCGATTTTCAGCTTCTTTGAGATCTCTGTAAGCTTCAGATCCTCAAAGTAATAAAGGGTAAGTACCTGTCTCAGCTCTTCCGGCAGCCGGCTGAGTGCCTCTTGAAGCAGAACTCTGTTGACCGTATGTTCTGTTTCATATTCTTCTAAGCCCTTTTCTTCAACGAGTTTATTGTCCTCTACCGGCAGTTCTTTTTTCTTTTTTAAATCATCTTTGCACAGATTCCCGGCTATTGTATATAAATAGTTGAGTGTTTTCCCTCTATGATGGTAATCGGACAGTTTTACAAAGAAGCGCACAAAAGTTTCCTGAGTCAAATCTTCCGCATATGCCTGATCTGCGCAGTGATAGCAGCAATAGGACAAAATTTTCGGATAATACGCACGGATAAAGATGTCACAGGCTTCCTCATCGCCCTGTTTCATTTGCCGAATCAGTAAAAAATCGCTTTGCACAAAGCCCTCCTTCCTTATAGATGAAATTTCCGCTCTATTTTGTATAACGATTTACATACGGAAAAAGATAGTTCCATCCAATTGTATCTGATATTTTTTTTGAATACAAATGTATATAAAATATGAATTTGCTATATTGGTATTCTTTGCTTAAAATAAAAGGGTAAGAAGCAGACGACATTCTATGAAAACAAATTTTTGAGGAAAATAGTTTATGAACAAGTTAGGATTTGGGTTTCTTCGATTACCGAACAAAAATGATGGAGAATTTGACTGGAAGCCATTAACGAAATGGTAGATTTGCATATAAAAAATGGCAAGAAAGTCATTGCGATGGAGCCTGTAAAGGGTGGAACACTTGCAAATATGCCTGAGTGGTATGAACACTATAGATCAAATCGCAGCTAACACAAGGCAATTTGAACCTCTTACCGATCGTGAATTATTTGCCTTAAGCAACGTGCGTGACATTATAGAGAAAAACACAGCAGTTTCTTGCACCGGCTGCAGATATTGCGAACCACATTGTCCTGTGCAAATTGCGATTCCCGATTACTTCAAAATGTACAATGAAATCTCTCGTTTTCCAGATGAGGATTGGAAGATTAAGCCCGTATATCATCAGCTTTCTCTTAGCAGAGGAAAAGCCTCAAAATGTCTGTCCTGTCGGGAGTGTGAAAAACATTGTCCGCAGCACATTCGTATTTCAGATATGATGAATCAGGTTGCGTCCGCTTTAGAATAAATTTTTTTCATGTATAAGTCCTTTGCCTTAACACATAACTTAGAATAAATCCGATCGATAAACCATTGCTCCGTAGACTTTTTACTGATTTCATCCTCTCTGATCCAGCCGATTCTGCTGTTTTCATCTTCCTTGATCCGAATCGGGCTGTCTATATCTGCTTCTAACAAATATGTCACATTCAAATGCAAATGGGATGATACATATACTCCCCTTTTTTCATGACCGAAAACAGGCAGAATTTCTAAAGAAAAAATATCGTCACAGATAAACCGGGCATCCTTCAGGCCGCTCTCTTCTCTGATTTCTTTCACAATGACTTCCTTCAGGTCTGCATTTCCATCTGCATGCCCGCCAAGCCATGCCCATG
>CAUWJW010000314.1:0-1852 GCA_963558985.1 uncultured Clostridia bacterium
GTAAGCGTTTCCTTACCGGAAGTGGAAAACCGCTTGGTAAATTCCATGCCATTATCCGTTTGGACGCAATCAATCGGTATGGGAAAGCGCCGAATGAGGTGCTCTGGAAACTGAGCGGATGAATAGATGGATTCTGATCAGCTGAACTTCTTCAGTGATTTTGAAAATGAACCGGAACAGATCCCGGAAATCATCGAACCTGAATTCATTGCGGTCACTTACAAAAAGTCGCGAAGAAGAAACCTACTTTGGAAGAACAATTCAAAGATATTCCTGTAAAGCAGGTTTTTATCAATAACCTTACAGATGAAGATAAAATCTGTCCTGTATGTAAAGAGACGGAAGAGCCTCAGTTTATCAAAGACGATGAAGCTCCAAAAGCGCTCATGGAAGGCAGCTTTGCATCTGCATCTTTAGCGGCATGGGCATTTTATCAGAAATTTGCTATGTCCGTTCCGTTCTACAGGCTCGAAAAGAGTTTTGAAGAACTTGGCGCAAAAATCAGCAGAACAACAATGGCTAACTGGGCGATACGGTGTAATGAAAAATATTTCAAGCCAATGACGGACTACTTCCACCGTAAACTTTTGGATAGAAAGTTCCTCATGATGGATGAGACTCCTATCCAGGTGCTTAACGAGCCGGATTGCTGAAGGATATCAAACGCTGTGCCTGTTATGCGCATATCAGAAGGTATCTTTACGAAGCCATACCTTCAGATTGAGGCAATGATTTGACGTATCCTGCAGTGCAGGGAGTCATGTACTGTAATAAATTGTTTGAGTATGAGCGCAGGTATGCGGAAAAGGGATTATCCTTCAAACAGCGTCAGAATCGCAGACTCAAAGATGAAAAGTCTGCAATCGAGGCTTTCTTGGTGTGGGCGGATTCACAGCCTGTTAGAGGCAGCAGCAGATTGTCCAAAGCCATCACATATATCAGAAATCGCTGCAATTCTATGCTGACATTCCTGGAAGATGGTCGATGCAGTCTCAGTAACAATCCCGGTGAAAACTCTATCAGGCCAATCACAGTCGGACGTAAGAACTGGTTATTCAGCAGCTCTGCCTGTGGAGCCGAAGCCAGCATGGGTATCTATACGATAGTTGAAATGGCCAAACTTCACGGTCTCAGCCAGTACAAATACCTGGAGTACTTACTTGAAAATCGCCTATCTGCCAATATGACAGATGAGGAATTAGATCAATTAGCACCTTGGAATGAGGATGTCCGGAAAGCATCTAGTAAATGCGAGAACCCTGAAATGGAGTAAAATTCTCGCATGTGTATTTTGCCCTACACTATCAGATTAGGCGCTTACAATGAACCCATGATTACCGTTTACTCTGATAGAATTGAAATATTATCCAGAGGAACGCTTCCACGAGAACAGACAATGGAAGGCTTCTTTTCAGGTGAATCTATTCCGGTTAATAAGAAACTGTCTGAGATTTTCCTGCAGTTGCATATCAGTGAGAAAACAGGAAGAAGTGTTCCAAAGATAACAGAAAAATACGGAAAAGATACATTTGAATTTAGAGAGAATGCGATTGTTGTAAAGATACCGTTCAATTGGATTAATGTTATGGGCAATAAATTGGGTGATAAAGTGGATAATAAAGTTGGGAATAAATCTGCATCTAGTACAGAACAGAATATTCATTTGAATGAAACACAATTGATGATTTTAAATTTTATCCGAGATAACAATAATATTACAAAGAAGCAATTACAAGAAAAAAAGAGGATGAATGGATGGGATACATGTATCAATATTCCCCCGAAACTGATGATGTCTATCTTGATACGACTGTTTTTCAATTACCTGATGTGGACGAATGTGATCTTCCAT
>CAUWJW010000315.1:0-1846 GCA_963558985.1 uncultured Clostridia bacterium
TTCTGCTCAAAGGCAGGTACACAGAAAAAACAGATCCCTTTCCCTTTTCTGATTTTACTTTCATATACCCGTTTTCGCCGGTTATGATTTCTCTTGCCAGATACAGGCCGATGCCTACCCCTTCCCGGTTCTGCACTTCTTCCCCTCTGTAAAACCGGGAAAACACCTTTGGTATTTCGCTTTCATCAATGCCAATTCCTGTGTCTGCAATATTGATAGAAAGGAACATCTCATAGACGCTTACAGAAATGGTGATGCCGCCCTTGTCTGTATATTTGACCGCATTATCTATGATATTGCACAAGGCCTCTTCGGTCCATTTTTCATCAAAAACAGCCTGTGCTTCCTCTGCTTCTATCTGCAGCGTTAAGCATTTCTCAGCCGCTTTTTCCCTGCAGGCGTCTGCTGCCTGATGAATCATCTGCCGCACATCGCAGGGGTGGGGATGAAGAGACAGGATACCGGTCTCCAGCCGTGACAGCTTCACAAGGGAGGCAATGAGAAAGCTCAGCCTGTCAATCTGCCCTTTTAAAGCATTCAAGTATTCTTCTGCTTCGTTTGACAAAGGTGTTTCTTTCATCAGATCGCTGTAAAGCTGTATATTGGCAATAGGCGTCTTGCTCTGATGAGAAATATCGGCAATCAGCGTCCTGATTTTGTCTCGTTCTGTTTCCAGCTCCTTTTTCATAATCTCTGCAGCAGACAGATACTGTGCCATTTGATTTTCCAAGGAGGCCTCTCTCGTTTCGTCAAAAATTTTTGCGGTAAAACGGCTGTCTATGGCCGCTTCCATCATATTTTCCAGGCGCTCCACTGTTTTTCGTCTGCTCCTTAACACTGCAGCAGCCAGCATCACACTGACCGCGATGCAGGAAATTCCGATGACAATCCACAAGGTCTCCATATCACTTTACCCACATATATCCGATTCCGTAGACCGTTTTAATATCCTCAGCTGCGCCCAGTTTGTCCCGCAGCCTTTTTACAGTAACCGACAGGGCGTTTTCATCTACATATTCACAGCCATTGGTCCAGATACGATCCACAAGCTCTGCCCGCTTGACTGCAGTTCCTGCATGATCGGTCAAAATGCGCAGCAGCTTTTGCTCTGTCTTGCTCAGTTCAGCCTGCACATCTCCTGCATAAAACTCCATATTTTCAAAGTCAAACCGATACTTCCCTGACACAAATCCTGCATGTGCTTCCTTCACCCTTTTCTTTCGCAGCTGTGTGTTTACCCTGGCACGAAGCACCGCCAGACTGAAGGGCTTTGTAATATAATCATCTGCCCCCAGTTCCAGACCCGCTACAATATCTGTCTCCATATCATTGGCAGTAAGCAGTATGACAGGGATCTGGCTGGTTTTGCGAAGCTTTGCAAGAAAATCATAGCCGTTTCCGTCAGGCAGGTTGACATCCAGCAGAACAAGTTCCGGCGCCTCCTCTCTGATGAGCCTTTCTGCTTCCTGCAGTTTGCTGCAGCTTTGTATTTTTCTGTCTTCCAGAGAAAGCGCTCTTGTAAGGCCCGCCGCCAGAGGCAGATCGTCTTCTACAATTAAAATCCTTTGCGTCATTTTTCCTCCCAAGTCCATTAATTTCCTTTTTCGCTGCACAAAACCGAAGCATAAAACATGCCATCCTTTGTCTCAAAACGACAAACGCCTCCATACTGTTCAGCTATACTTTTTACCGATTTGGTTCCAAGTCCAAGACCCTCATGCTTCATAGAAATAAAGCCGCCTTTCGTACTGGCGCGGGTTTCTTTTGTACAGGTGTTATCTACTGTCATGCAAAATGTTCCGCCCTTTAAGCTGGCTCGAACAATTATTTTTCTTTCCTCTCCCAT
>CAUWJW010000316.1:0-1834 GCA_963558985.1 uncultured Clostridia bacterium
TGCCCGAGGGTTCAAGTCCTTTTTCATTTTTATGCATACATATAGTAAAAGAGATGCCACTCGGACATCTCTTTTACTATGGTGCGCGATGAGGGACTTGAACCCCCACGGTCGCCCGCCAGAACCTAAATCTGGTGCGTCTGCCAATTCCGCCAATCGCGCATAGCTTCTCTTTTTCCCCAAAAAATGAATTGGAGCGGAAGACGAGATTCGAACTCGCGACCCTCGCCTTGGCAAGGCGATGCTCTACCCCTGAGCCACTTCCGCACACGATTATTAATTTGGTCGAGGGTGGTGGATTCGAACCACCGAAAGCTCAGCTAACGGATTTACAGTCCGCCCCCTTTGGCCACTCGGGAAACCCTCGATGTTTTATGGAGCTGGCGGAGGGAATCGAACCCCCAACCTGCTGATTACAAATCAGCTGCTCTACCGTTGAGCCACGCCAGCGTGTAATATCGGTCTTCTGAAAAATTGGCGATCCGGAACGGGCTCGAACCGTCGACCTCCAGCGTGACAGGCTGGCATTCTAACCAACTGAACTACCGGACCGCATCCTCTTTGGTGGCACGTCCGCTTCTTCAGCCAAACGTCAAACCGATTGAATGGTGGGCGCTATAGGACTCGAACCTATGACCCTCTGCTTGTAAGGCAGATGCTCTCCCAGCTGAGCTAAGCGCCCATTCTGTTGTGCTTTGCTTTTTTCTGTTTGCTTGGCACAGTTACTAACTATACAGCATTTCGTTTATTTTGTCAAGCACTTTTTTCAACTTTTTTCATTTTCTTGTTTCGGAAGCGTTTTTTCACTTTACCGCTATGTAAGTGTTCGCTTTGCCGATTCAAGCAATTGGCTCCAAGGGTGGGGCTCGAACCCACAGCCTACCGGTTAACAGCCGGTTGCTCCACCATTGAGCTACCTTGGAACGGTTGAAGCTTTTTTATATTAGCACGGCTGTACAGTTCTGTCAATCATATTTTTCATTTTTTTATAACTTTTTTTGTCAAATCTGTCTTTTCTTCCAAAAGGACAGCCCTTCCCGATGTGAGATTTGCAATGGTTTCCTTGGTTTTTTCCGCATCTTCCAGTTCTGTGTTTATTGTAACACAAATCTGCTCTGCATATGTAATGTCTTCAATGAAAAAGGTTCCTTCCTGCGCTAAATTTTGTACTTTGCTAAGAAAGGAGTAATCCATTTTGAAGCACAAAACAGCCATCTCTTTCACTTGGCAGATTCCCGCCGCCTCAAGTGCCAGGCGCGCACTGCTTGTGTATGCACGCACCAGACCCCCGGTTCCAAGTTTGATTCCTCCAAAATAGCGGGTCACTACAACTGCTGCGTTGGTAATCCCCTCTTTTACCAGCATCTGCACCATCGGAGCACCCGAAGTTCCCTGCGGTTCTCCGTCGTCACTTGCCCACTGCAGCTGAAACTGATCTCCAATTACCATTGCCGGCACATTATGTGTTGCCGTCTTGTGTTCTTTGCGGACAGAAGCAATAAAAGCCTCTGCCTCCTCCCGGCTTTCTACGGGCTTAATATATGCAATAAACCGGGATTTTTCTATTATCTGCTCTGCATGAGCTTCTTTTGCCACTGTATTATACTGTATCATATTTCCTCAACCTGTTGTAATCTGCTGCTGATAATTCCACTTCAAAAAGCGTCCCCTCTTCTCTGTAGTCCATGGAATCCACTACCCCATGCTCACACAGGTACGAAGACACATCGCCCTTGCTGTAAGGAATGAGCAGCTTTGCTTTTACTCTGGACGAAAATAGTTTTTCACGAATTTTTTCCATGAGTTTTTCTGTATTGGTTCCTTCTTTTGCAGA
>CAUWJW010000317.1:0-1806 GCA_963558985.1 uncultured Clostridia bacterium
TAATGCTGCTGATGGATGCTTTCTGATCGTCAGAGAGCCCTTCGGTCTTTTTTAATTCTGACAGCTGCCCTTTTACAGCATCCAGATCGTTTTGAATAGAGCTGCTGTCCGTTTCCTGTACGGAGGCCGATGCCTCTGAACTGTTTTGGATCAGATTGTTAAGCTGGTTCATTTTATCGCCAAAGCTGTTCAAAGAATCGGTCAACTGCGGTATCTGTTCCTCTTTTGCAGTTTTCAGACTGGATGATACTTGTTTTTCCATTTGCTGAAGACCACTGCTCAAAGCGCTGCTGCCTGACTGCAGCTGTTTTGCACCGGAAGACAGACTGGAGATACCCTGATTCAGGCTGTCATTATTTCCGGCTAGCTGATCTGCTCCCTTTTTTGCGGTGGAAACACCGGCAGTATAAGCGGAGACGCCGGAAGTAAAGGTTCCGGCACCTTTTTGCAAAGCAGCAGCTCCGGAGGTTACCTGCTGTTTAAATTCAACGACGCCCTCGCCTAATGCACCAATACCCGAGTCCACTGCCTGCACGCCCTTTGTGTAAGCTTTAAGTCCTGTGTTCAGATCGCCTGCGCCCTGAGAAAGGGTACCGGCACCTGCTGTGAGTGTTCCCAGACCGGTATGAAGCTGTGAGCCTCCGTCCGCCAGTTTCTTTTCTCCATCCAGGAGTTTCTGGCTTCCATCTGCAGCGTCATCCATTCCGGAAGCCAGCTCATCCATTCCGTCAAAAACGGCGGCTGTATAAGTTTTTGTTACTTCTTCTGAAACACCGGTTTTAATTTTTTCCACTGCAGTTTCACAAAGCTTGCTTGCAATATAGTTCGTTCCCGGATTTGTTTTGTACAGGAGCTGCATATTCTGCGGCTGATCATCCATTACAGTGGAGGCATTATGAGAGAAGTCTTTGGGAATCGTAATCGTCATATAGTATGTACTGTCCTGCAGCCCCTTTTCTGCAGTTTTTGCATCTACAAAATGAAAATTCAAATCCTTGCTTTCCTTTAAATTATCCACTAAATCTTTTCCTACAGAAAGCGTTTGCTTTTCGTACTTGACCGGCTGATCTTCGTTGACAACAGCAACAGGAAGTTCAGATAATTTCCCATATGGATCCCACATTGATGAGAGGAATGGGACGGTATAGATACTGGGTATCAATAAGATTACGGCCAGTACAAGCACCAGCAGCGGATTGATTAAAAGACTCTTTAATTCTCGCTTGATCATAAATATCCCCCTTCTTATCCTTTTCTTGCATTGTTATTTTAGACAATATATATTATAATAGACACGGTGATGTATTACAAACATCAAAAAAACGAAAATATGTCTATTTATAAACAAATCTAACTGGATTATTGCATAACTTTTGCCTGATATAAAAGTTGAATTTTTCAGTAAATTCAAGTAACAGGACCGAAAGGAGAGAGGAGCCTTATGGAAAAGAAAACAGACCGCAGAGTAAAGAGGACAAAGTCCCAGCTCCGGGCAGGGCTTTTGGAACTGATGAAAACAAAGCCTCTTAAAAACATCACAATAAAAGAGCTGGTGGACTTTGCGGATATTAACCGATCCACGTTTTATTTACATTATCGCAGTACCTATGATGTGCTGGAAGATCTGGAAGAAGAACTTCTGGATCAGCTTTGCCAGGTATTTGACCAATATCCGGAAGATGACAGCAATGAGGGATCTTTTCCGTTTATCAGCGCAATGCTGCAGATTGTTTTTGACAATCTGGAAACCTGCAATATCTTACTGAATCCGGCATATGACACAGGTTTTATGGAAAAGGTACAGGC
>CAUWJW010000318.1:0-1791 GCA_963558985.1 uncultured Clostridia bacterium
TTTTCCCTTTCTCTGTGCGGTAAGTTTTCATTTTGTAGTAATAGGACTTTCCGCCTTTCAGGTTCTTGCTGACGTGTTTCCTGCTTTTTTTCGCAGAAAGGTTTGCGATGGCTTTGTATGGGCCTTTTGCGGCTGTTGCCCGAAAAAGCCGGTAGCCGGTTACGTTTTTGCATTTGTTCCAGGTGACGGTGATTTTTCCTTCCCCTGCTTTCAAGGTGAGTACCGGAACGGGAAGCTGCGGAGCCGGGGTCTCGGTTTCTTCTTTGAGCGGCTGCGGCGGAAGTGTTTGCGCCTTTACCTGTGCAGCGGAAAGAGGCATGACGGATATGGTCATGATTACGCTCAGTATGATTCCGATGCGTTTTTTCATGGCTTGCTCCTTTTTGTTTTGTGCGCAGCAGGCGGAAATGAGCGGCTGCTTTACGGCTTCCGTCATTTTCCTTTGGAGGCACCTGCTGCGCATCAATCGGATAATTACTTGATTTTCACTTTCTTCACGGAGCTGTATGCCCCGTAAAGTTTGGTTTTGCCTGCTGTTTTATAAGCACGCACTTTTACATAGTAAGTCTTTTTCTTTTTCAGTTTGCTGAAGGTCTTGCTTGTTGTGCTGTTCTTTGTCACAGCTGCGGTTTTCTTGCCTTTTGTGAACTTGCTGTTTTGTGCGATGACTACCTGATAGCCGCTGGCTTTTGTATCCTTTTTCCAGGAGGCTTTTAATGTTCCTGCTTTTGGGGAGGATACTTTTGTGAGGGCAGCTTTCTTCGGGTTCACGGTGATGGTGATTTTCTTGGTGGCTGCCTTATAGTTGGATGTTGCTGCGGCTGTGATGGTTATGGTTGCTTTTCCCGTACCTTTGATGGTTACTGTACCGGCTGCGCTTACGGCTGCTACTTTTGTGTTACTGGATTTGTAGGTCAGTTTGCCTTTGGCTTTTGCGTTGAGCCTGAATGGTTTGCTGCCGTAAGTCTTTGTGACGGATTTGGCGGTGATGGTCTGGGAGGATTTGTCCATTGATCCTGAAGGTTGATTCACATCTTCAGAATCAGTCGGATCTGTTGGTATTGTTGGCGGGTCTGCCGGGTTCGCTGGATCCATTGGCTTTGTTGGCGAATCTGTCGGTTCTAACGAGATTGCATCTTCTGTGACTGTAAACTTACATGCATCTTCATAACCACCATCTAATGTTGTAGCTGTTATTGTTGCTGTTCCTTTCGATTTTCCTGTAATGATCCCGTCTTTAACCGATATAATCTCCGGCTGATCGCTACTCCACTGTATTTCCTGACAGCTTGCATTCCTTGGAAAAACAGATGCTTTTAAAAATCTGCTCTCGCCTAGCCGCAATACTTTTTCTCCACTATCCAAATTAATTCCTGTCACAGCAACCTCATTGTTGCCTGCTTCTATCAAGTCTCCTTGAACCGATTTTTTTCCATCTTTATAATTAACTTTGTAACTTGGAGATGTTGTTCCGCAGTTTTCAACAGTAATTTGATCGCCTTTATCTACAGGTAAATTATAAAATTTATAAGCACTATCTTTTGCTTTACTGGACACAGTCATGCTCACTGTTCCCGCATCTTTACCAATCAGTTTTACTCTAAAAGGCTTTTCCTGATTTAAATATGCAACTTTTATATAGTCATCCGTTGATGGACGGTACATAGCGATAAATCTGCCCTCACTATTCTCTTCATTTGAAGCTTGTCCATCATATATTGTGTGGACTAATTTCCCTTGATCGTTGTATATCTGCACATCAACCGGACAAGCAACTACAATTTTATCATT
>CAUWJW010000319.1:0-1785 GCA_963558985.1 uncultured Clostridia bacterium
CCCTTTTGCAGCAGCATAACGGAGACCTTCTTCTCCTGCCTGAAACTCCTTATCCATATAATTGAGCTGGATCTGGCAGAAATCCCAGTCCCATGCATCAACCACTTCTTTAAAGAGCGTCAGCTCATCATGAAAGGAAAATCCGATGTGGCGGATCTTTCCCTCCTGTCTCTTTTCCTCCAGGAACTCCAGGAGATGAAACTTCTGCGCCCGTTTCCATACAGGAGCTGTAATATTGTGAACCAGATACATATCAATCATATCCACATCTAAGCGCTCAAACTGTTCCTGAAACAGCGCCTTCATCTTTTCCTCGTCTTTGGCCAGCCACACAGGCATTTTGTCTGCAAGAAACACTTTTTCCCGATACCCGTCTTTTAACGCTTCTCCAACGATTTTTTCCGATTCGCCGTCATGATACATATAAGCGGTATCCACATAGTTGACACCCTGATCAATGGAACTGCGAATCATGGAAATCGCAGCAGTGCGGTCCACCTGGCCTTCGGCAGTCAAAGGCAGCCGCATGGTGCCGGTTCCTAAAAGTGAAACTTTTTCCCCTGTTTTTGGAAAAATACGATATTGCATATAGTCATCTCCTTGCTTTTGTATAATCTTATTTATGATTATAACCACAACAGAGGCATGGCGCAACGGAAATTTAAGAGGAGAGACTGTGCCACAAAGGAACAGATAAAAAGATTGAACAGAAAATAGAGAAATGGTATCATCAAGATACGAGAGCAGAGCATCTGCTTTGCAGGAACAAAGCAAAGGAGTCAGGAAAATGAAACATACAATACAGCAGCTGGAACAGTACATAAAAGAAGCACGGGAACTTTTTGATCTGCCGGGGCTTGCCGTTTGCGTGCAGGTGAGAGAGGACGGGCCGGAAAAACTGGCAGGTCTGGATCTGAAGATGGCGGAAGGCGTGAAGAATATAGAAACAGGAGAGCCTTTAAAAACAGAGCATATTTTCCATATGGCATCTGTATCCAAGCTTTTTACAGCTTCCGGGATTCTGCAGCTGTGTGAAAGAGGAAAGCTGGATCTGGAAGATCGGCTGGCAGACAGGCTGCCTTTTGTAAAAATCGGTGATCCGCGTATGGGAGAAATCAGGCTGAAGCATATGCTGACTCATACATCAGGGATGGAAGATGTGGAGGATTATCACTGGGATACGCCAAGGACCGATGAAGCGGCTTTGAAAGATTACGCCTGCAGCGAGGAAGTAAGAGAGTCCCATATGCTCTGGTCTCCGCAGGAAAACAGGTTCCGCTACAGCAATATGGCATATGAGCTTTTGGGACTGGTTATTGCAGAAGTCTCAGAGATGTCGTATGAAGACTATATGAGACAGGAAATTCTGGAGCCTCTGGGAATGAAGGATTCCACCTTTCTTACGCACCGGCGGGCCGGCGGGAGTCTGAAACTGGAAGATTTGAGCCGTGCGGGAATGGCAATGCCGCATACAAAGGACGAAGAAAAACATATTGTTTTAGAAAAACACTATCCGTATAATCGGGAGCACGGTCCAAGCTCTACACTGACCAGTAACATTTCTGATCTGGCAAAATGGGCGGATATTCATTTGAAAAAGGGCCTGTTTGAACAAGCGCAGTATGAAAAAATATGGCATGCATATGCAGAAGTACCCAACAACGGAGAGGGAATGGGACTGGGCTGGTTTATGAGAAAGCAGGAAGGGTATGGCATATACGGGCACGAAGGAACTGACGACGGATTCCGGGCCAGCTTCTGGATCTGCCCGCAGCTTGCGGCTCA
>CAUWJW010000320.1:0-1741 GCA_963558985.1 uncultured Clostridia bacterium
TTAAACGCACGTTAATCTCGTGCAGTTACAATTACAACAGTTTAGAACCATGAAGTTGCAGTTAGGATTTCATGGATTTTTTGTTCCCATCAAAGGAGCGGGAACGAAGTCAAGGGACAGTACGCTGGGCGCTTGCGCCCGGGCAGCCCTTGACGAAGTGACACGGATCACCCTGTCATGCGAAAGCAGCCAAATGCTGCTTTCCTGCCTCCCGGCGAGGGCAGGTCTGGGCAGAGCCCGGCTTTTGTTTTATGATATCTTTGCCCTGCTTTTCGAAAGGAGGCTGTCATGAATAAACATTTAACCCTTGATGATCGCATGGAGATACAAATGGGTCTGAAAGCCGGCGAGAACTTTACTACTATTGCACGACGCATTGATTCTGATCGAACCACTGTCAGTCGTGAAGTAAAAGCGCACCGGGTTCCTGTCCACAACTCAAAGGGCAACAACTGCATTCATCGAAATGAATGTCAGTTCCCGGAGGCATGTTCCTATTACACTTCAGGACGCTACAGATACGGCTGCCATAGAGGAAAGCGTGACTGCGGCAATGCCTGCGGAAACTGCATTGATGGATGTGACCGCTTTCAAGAGGACTTTTGCACCCGTTATGAAAAACCTCCATATGTCTGCTCAGCCTGTCCGGATCGCCGCACATGCCGTCTTCAAAAGATGGAATACGATGCCAGGCAAGCACAGCAAGCCTACGAAACACTTCGCTCCGAATCCCGCAAAGGCATCTCCCTTTCTGAAGAAGAACTGGCGTACCTGGATTCCATCGTTTCTCCGGAGATCAAGAACGGTCAGGCTGTTTCCGTCGTGTGGAATACGCACAAAGAGGAAATGCCTGTATCGGATCGTACTCTCTATACCTATATCAATAGCGGTCTTCTGGATGCGGATAACTTTGACCTCCGCCGTAAGCTCCGAATGCCGTCTCGGAAGAAAAGGCGGCAAAGTTTTGCTTACAATCCTGTTCAAAAACTGCGACCTACAGCTGATGTACCTCAGGGAACGTAATACGGCCGCATCCGTATCAGCAATTTTCCGGATGTTAAGAAAGCAGCTGGGTGACCAACGCTTTTCTGCACTTTTTCAAGTGATCCTTATAGACAGGGGCAGCGAATTCACAGATCCTGTTAAAATCGAATGCGATACAGAAACCGGTGAGATCCAGTCTCGGGTTTTCTATTGTGACCCGATGAACAGCAATCAGAAAAGCAACTGTGAACGAAATCATGAACTTATTCGGTATGTGATCCCTAAGGGAACATCGATGGAGCGATTCACCCAGACGGACATCACAAAGCTCATGAATCACATCAATTCGTATCCACGTAAAAAATGGAATGGACAGGCTCCTTTGGATCTGTTTATTCAGATCTATGGTCAGGAGACTACAACCCTCCTTGGCCTTAAGAAAATCCCGTCCAATTCCATCAACCTTACACCGGCACTTCTGAAAAAGTAAACCGGTAAATATGCCAAGAAGGCAGGGCAAAATCAGAATAACTGACTCTGTAAAACGGAGTGCATTTACGATTTCAAAGAAATCGTAAAATACAGTCCGGCTTTTTGCATGCCTTCTTTACGATGAATGTACATGATTTTCTCTGCAATTGCAATACTTAATGCCCGATTTTTCTGCAATGTGGGCATTTACAACTTCATGCGTGCAATTAATATTTCTTTCCGTGCATTTACTTCTTCATACGTGCACTTGGATTTTCAACTAACC
>CAUWJW010000321.1:0-1737 GCA_963558985.1 uncultured Clostridia bacterium
AGCGGAACAGTGTGCAGAGAAGATCCAAGGTCGGGCAGAGATATGGTTGAATGAGTAAGGGAAAGATAGTAATACAGGAGTATTTGTAGACTTGAGGAGGAATGAGATATGTGGAAGAAGCATCGAAGAATATTGCAAATAATGTCCGTAATGTTTCTTATATTGTTTGCTGGTTGCCGAAGTAATCAGGAAGAAATCTTTAGTGAATCCGCAGAAACTCCTTCGCAGCCTCTGGATGAAGAAATTTCAGAAACCGTCATACCAGAAGTTGATTATGATTCTCCCAACTATATTGGACCGGATAAAAGTGAACTGCAGGATTTGCCTCCTATTGAGGACGACACCTTAAGCGGAGAATTGCTGATAAAAAAGAGTGCTTCCTATGACAATATAGACTTACTTGCACAGGAATTTATGCAGCTGCATCCGGATGTGAAGATCAGTTTTGAGGAAGCGGCTAGTTTTAATGAGCGCCTGAGCCTTTCCAGGGAAGAAATACGCATGAAAAAAGAGAGTTTTTTCTCTCAGGTGCGCATGGAGCTTGCGAGTGGGGAGGCGGATTATCTGATCTTCGGTATGAGAGAGTTCTTAGATCCCGCACAGTTATCAAAAAATGGCTTGCTCATGGATTTGCAGCCATACTTCGAAAATGATCCCGAGATTGACCAGGAGGAATACTTTTCGCAGATTTTAGAGGCGTATTCTGTCGGTGAAAAATTACCATCGATTCCTATGTCCGTGATGTATAATGCTGTCTATCTGAATCGACCGCTTCTGGAAGAAAATGGAATAGACTTGTCTGACACAGTCACCGTTACCCCGCAGGAGCTTCTGGACTGGTACGAAGTGGCAAGGACGTCTGAGGATGATTTAAATCTGTTTTTTACTTCACCCGGAAAGGATACACTTTTTGCCACGGAACGGCTTGCATATATGGACCCGATACAAAAGACTGCCCGGTTTGATTCGCCGGAGTTTGTGGGATTTTTGGAGCAGACTGCAGCCACAGAGAATTTTGACCCGGAGTTAAGTGCTGATGAACGTAGGATGGACAGCGGTTTTTTCAATGAACAGATCCGGTTTCGGAAAACCGGCAAGTTGGAGGAGAGGTACTTTGGACCCATTGGATCTTATGGCTATGAAACGTTTGGGGGAATCTCGCAGAGGAGCCGTCCTGCACTGGCTACATGGGGGTCGGGGGATACGTATGCATTGCTTTATTTGGAACAGCCTATGGAGTATGCGGCAGGACCCTACCCTCTTCTAAGTTCTGACGGCAAACTGGGACTTGAATCAATTGAAGATTTTGCTATTCTGTCCAGCTGCAAGAATCCCGACCTGGCCTGGGAATTTATCAAATATTGTATCAGTCCGAGGGAGGAGGACCGCATGGATTTTGCACATTTTGGATTACCAACTAAATATACGTATTACCTACCTATATCCAAAACGAATCTTTACTACCATTTGCAGGATCTAGTGGTGGGTGGTACTACAGGTCTTGCTATGAGTTACGAATTTGAACCTTTCGATATAGCTGTTGTAATAGATCAGCTAAACGAGATCTTCTCCCTGCCACTGGTCAATCTTAACTCTTATGACGTCGATGTGCAGGAATATCTGGATGAATTCTATATCAATGAACTAACGACAGCGGAACAGTGTGCAGAGAAGATCCAAGACCGGGCAGAGATATGGTTGAATGAATAGAGGAAACCATAAAAGTAAGCCATCCTA
>CAUWJW010000322.1:0-1718 GCA_963558985.1 uncultured Clostridia bacterium
CTATGCTTCTCTTCGCAGGTCTGAGAGGAAAACTGGAAGATTGCACCATGGTTCCGGAAGCATTTAAAGGCGTGCCTATCACACTTGTGACTGCGTCCATTCTTTCCCTGTCTTTTATGGGATTTTCCGGCGTAGTAGAAGGTCTGTTTGCGTAAGGAGGGATACAAGATGAATATATTAATACCAATTGGTATCGTAGTAATCATGGGGCTGATTGCCGGTATCATTCTTACGATTGCATCAAAACTAATGTATGTCCCTGTAGATCAGCTGATCCTTGATATCCGGGAAGAACTTCCCGGCGCCAACTGCGGTGCCTGCGGATTCAACGGGTGTGATGACTATGCGGCAGCTCTGGCAGAAGACAAGAGCGGCAATGTGAGCCCGTCAATGTGTCCGGTAGGCGGCGGAGATCTGGCAGCAAAGCTGGCAGAAATCCTGGGTGTAGAAGCAGAAGCAGCAGATCCGAAAGTTGCAACCGTTATGTGTCACGGAAGCGGTTCAAATGCACAGCTGCTGATGGACTATCAGGGAATTTCCACATGCAAAGCGGCCAGCCAGCTTTACGGCGGACAGTGGGCCTGTGCAGCCGGATGCCTGGGAATGGGAGACTGTGCTGCAGTCTGCGATTACGATGCAATCCGTATTATCGACGGTCTGGCATATGTAGACAGAGAAAAGTGCGTAGGATGCGGAATGTGTGCAAAGGCATGTCCGAAACATATCATACAGGTTCACAGCAAGAAGGATCTGGTGTACGTTGCCTGCAGCTCCAATGAAAAGGGAGCACAGACAAGAAAACGCTGTACAGCAGGCTGCATCGGCTGTATGAAGTGCCAGAAGGCGTGCAATTTTGACGCTATTACCGTAGAAAACAATCTGGCGAAGATTGACTTTGAAAAATGCAAGAACTGCGGACTTTGTGCAAAAGAATGTCCAACCGGTGCGATTATGAATCTGCGGCCGAAGAAAAAGGCAGCAGCGCCAAAAGAAGATGCAGCAAGTTAAAGCAGGCTGAAAACAAAATTTCAGGTTCCGGTAAAAAGTCTGGACGGAAGCTTCTTCAAAAGAAGATGGGCGGCAACACCAATAAAAATACCGCTGATCATACCGGAAAACAAAAGAACCGGAAAATAAAAAAATAATTTCATATTAGAAACAATCAGGGCAGCTATCAGTAGCTGCCCTAAATTATGGGCTGCACCGCCGGCCATACTGATACCGACTGTAGAAAACAGATTCGTTTTCTTTAAAAGAAACATAACAAACATACTTAAGATCCCGCCTGCAAGAGAATAGACGGCTCCGAAAAAACCATTAAAAAGAAGCCCGGAAACCAGAATGCGAATCAGATTGATGGAAAAGGTGTATCCCAGCCCCAGCGTATAAAGGGAAATCAGAATCACAAGATTCGCAATCCCCAGCTTAATTCCGGGAACACCGGCATTAAAGGGAATCAGAGCTTCAATATAGGAAAAAATCAAAGCAAGAGCTGCTAAAATGGCAGACAGCGATACTTTGTATGCAGTTGAAGATACAGATGAATTCATAATTATTATCCGCCTTCCTGTTTATCTGGATATAGCATCATACTGAGAGGAACCTCCCCGGATTTCCACAACCACTTTATTGGGGAGACAAACAATGCTTTGTGATGTTTTTGTGATTTTTCCCTGTTTTACACAATCCTGATTGGTACAATCAGAAAAGGCCATTGA